>JAVHRF010000118.1:0-1883 GCA_036171515.1 Minisyncoccota bacterium
GATGCCGATTTGGTCGATGCGCTCGCCAGCCTCGGCTACCGGAAAGAAGCCGCTAAATCGGCGCTTTCCAAAGTCGATAAAAAAATAACCGTTCCGCAGGAAAGGCTTAAGGAAGCCCTGAAAATTTTATCGGCGAAATAAAAGGTTTTTATAAATGATTTTCCTCCTATCCAAAAGGCCTAAGTCGGAAAAATCGCTTATAAAACCCAGATATTAATCAAATTTAATGGGAAAGATTTTACGGAAAATTAAACATCTTAAGCCGGTCAGGTGGCTGTCTTCGCGTCGGGTGCTAAACAAGCCTTACCATTTGGGGCTGGCTTATGCCGGCTCGCTTATTTACAGAAAACCAAGCCGGAAAATTTTTGTACTGGGCGTCACCGGCACTAAAGGCAAAACGACCGTCTTGGAACTGATAAGCTATATTCTAGAAAGAGCCGGCGCGAAAACCGCCCTGCTTTCTTCATTAAGAATGAAAATCGGCCGCGAAAGCCAAAGAAACAGCTGGGACAACACAATGCCGGGAAGATTTTTCATTCAAAAGTTTTTAAGAAAATCGGTCAACGCCGGCTGCCGGTACGCTTTAATCGAAGTGACTTCCCAGGGAATCGTTTCTTCGCGCCACCGGTTTATCGACTGGGGCGCGGCGATTTTTACCAATCTTGCTCCGGAGCACATTGAATCCCACGGTTCGTTCGATAAATACCGGCAGGCGAAAGTTTCTTTTTTCAAATACGCCAAGAGCAAAAAGTTCCGGCGGGAAAAATTATTTTTCATAAACAAAGACGACTCCAATTACAAACATTTTGCCGACGCGCTTTGGGGCGAGAATGTTATTTTTTATTCAAAGTCTGATGTCGGCTGGGATTTTTCCGTTTCGTCCCGCCTTAAAGGAGATTTTAACATAGAAAATATCGCCGCCGCAGCCGCTTTTTGCCGTTCGCAGGGCGTGTCCGAAAAAATAATCAAAAGAGCGGTTTATGATTTTCCCGGCGTTCCGGGGCGGATGGAGGTTTTACAAGAGAAGCCGTTTTTGGCCGCCATCGATTACGCCCATACTCCCGATTCTCTTGAAAAGGTTTACGTTTCGCTCAAAAAAGATTTCGGCGTTAAAAATTTAATCTGCGTTTTAGGAGCGGCCGGCGGCGGGCGGGATAAATGGAAGCGGCCGGAAATGGGAAAAATTGCCGAAAGAAATTGCGATAAAATCATTCTGACCAACGAAGACCCTTACGACGAAAATCCGGAAGAAATAATTTCCCAAATCGAGGCCGGAATTTATAAAAAAGAAAAAGTTTTGAAAATTATCGACCGGGAAGAAGCGATTAAAACGGCGGTTTCGCTAGTCAAAGAAGGCGAAGGCGTTATTTTTACCGGCAAGGGCAGTGAGTCTTCCATCCACTTGGCTGGTGGTAAAAAAATCCCGTGGAACGAGAAAGAAAAAGTTTTGGAAGCTTTAAAGAGTTTGTAAAAGTTTTATAATAAATCCATAACCCAATGAACGACTATGAACACCACTTTACGAGAGAGAGAGAGAGAGAGTAAACCCCGTCTCTTAACTTTCCTATCTTCCCTCCAATTAATAAAACGAGCTCCGCTTTTATTCTTTCGGAACCGGCCTCGATTTGCTCCAGCGGCAAATCGGGCCTGCGCTCTCGGTAAAAATCTTTTGTCGGGCAAAAGACCAAGCATTTTTACCTCCGAGAGCTTCCTCAAGAACAAAACCAAAGCTCGTTCCTCCTTCACCCTCATCGAACTCCTTATAGTCATCGCAATCCTCGTAATCTTAGCCGTAGTGGTGATTCTCACCCTTAACCCCTCAGAACTCCTCGCCCAGAGCAGGGATTCAGGAAGACTTAGCGATATGGCTTCCCTTAACTCTG
>JAVHRF010000119.1:0-1845 GCA_036171515.1 Minisyncoccota bacterium
GATATTTTCGTTTTTAGTTTTAGGGCGATTTTCCGGCATTTCAAATGATTTCATTAATTAAATAGTAAACCTTTTATTTCCTGTTCGAAAGAATAGTTTTATTTAAAGACCAAAGTAGGGGAAATTTTTTCGCTTTATTTACGCCTAAAATTTTAATTAGGAAAGGAAGGGAACTGGCGCCTTCACACTTAAAATCCGTTTTTTGGTTTTTAGCCAGCGCTTCCCCAAAGCGCCGGTTGCAGGAGCCGGAACTGAAGCCGGTCGCGAGCAGGTCGCCGAAATTATTGGCGTTGAAAATCGTTTCTTTTTTTATTTTCAGCGCTTCTTCAAGCTTAATCATTTCCAAAATCGTCCGGCCGGCCATAATACCCTTAAAATTCCCGCCCAAACCCAAGCCATCGGCAACGCCCAGACAGGTCGCATAAACATTTTTAATGACGCCGATAAGGGAGACTCCGTGGGCGTCCGGAGAATATTCAAACTGGATTTTCGAGCCCTCAAACAGTTTTTTGAATTCGGAAAATATTTTTTTGCCGCTGGCGGCCGCCAGGCCCGAAGCGGGCAGGCCGTCGCCCATTTCTTCGGCAAGCATCGGGCCGCTGACGACAACCCACGGCCGGTTGATTTTTTTAAGATAAACAGCAAGGGGTTTCGGCGCGAAAAGGCCTTTCGCGAAAGGGACGATTGCCGAATCGCGGCCGACAAGCGGAACGGAATTTTTCAAAAATTCCTTAAGCCCCCAGGAGGGAATGCAAAGAAAAACAAAATCGGCGCCCTCAAGCGTTTCTTTTAGGGTTTTGGGGACCGAACATTTTTGAGGGTCTTTATCCCAAATCTCGACAGCCAGCCCTTCTTTTTCGCCGAGAAGCAGCGCCTTAGCCAAACTCAGCCCCAGCTCGCCGCCGCCAACAATGACTACTTTCATATTATTATCTTACCAAAATTGCCGCTTAAAAACACTGGCAAGATGCTATAATTAATAAAATGGAAAATAAAAACACCGGCAATATTTCCGAAAAAAAGAAGGCGGAGGAAAGGATAAAGCAGCTGCGCAAATCCATAAATTATTACCGCTACGCCTATCATGTTTTGGATAAGTCGCTTATCTCCGATGCCGCTTTGGATTCGCTTAAAAAAGAACTGTTCGATTTAGAAATTAAATATCCGGAACTTATTACTCCCGATTCGCCGACGCAACGCGTGGGCGGCGAGCCGCTCAAAGAATTCAAAAAAGTCCGCCACGAAACGCCGATGATTTCTTTCGACGACGCTTTCAGCGAGCAGGACGTTTTGGATTGGCTGGAAAGGCTTAATAATTATCTCGGCCGAAATGTTTTGGAAGATAAAAATCTTATTAAGGACGATGTTTTTTACTGCGAATTGAAAATCGACGGCCTGGCGATGGAATTCGTTTACAACGACGGCGTCTTCGTCCAGGGCTCGACGAGAGGCGATGGACTGATAGGCGAAAACGTCACCCAAAACATCAAGACAATCGAGGCTGTGCCTTTAAAGCTTCTAGATAAAGAAGAAGTCGAAAAAAATTTTAAAATCCTGAAACTGGAAAAATTCAATCATCTTTTGAAAAATTGGCCCATCCCTCATTTGGTCGTCCGTGGCGAAGTTTATATGGGCAAAAAAGAATTTGAACGGATAAATAAGGAGCAACAAAAAAAGGGCGAGAAGGCTTTCGCCAATCCCCGCAACATGGCCGCCGGCTCAATCCGCCAGCTTAATCCGAAAGTGACCGCCGGCCGGAAACTGGATTCTTTCCAGTACGACATCATTAATGATTTAGGCCAGACAACCCACGAGGAAGAGCACCTGCTTTTGAAAGCTTTCGGC
>JAVHRF010000120.1:0-1818 GCA_036171515.1 Minisyncoccota bacterium
AGCGTACAATTTGTACGCTCTTTTTGTTGCTATCCGATTTGACCGAGTACTCGGCGACGAAGGCGTATCTTTGGATACGTCGAGGACGAGCCAACGCTGTGGCGGGCGAAATTGGCCGTATCCCGAAGGGTTTTCGCTCTTTCTCCGCTCCGCTTCGTTGCGACTTCCTCGGAGTACCCCAGGGTACACCTTCCTCGTCACGCCTTGCGGAGCGGAGAAAATGTCTGAAAACGCGGCTTGAAGCATACTTTTAAGATGGGTTCTGGCCATAAAAATCAGAATCCTCTTTGGTCCCGATATTTTTCGATTTCACGGTAAAGTTTATCCCGAAGAAGATCAATTGCGGCATGGGGGCTTTCGGCGGTCGTTTCGGCAATAATCGATTTTTTGGGCATATTCAAATCGCCTTTGGCGAAAAAAACTTCTCCTTTGTAGTGGTGGTTGCTCAGCCGGCCCACTTCGACGAACGTTTCGATATTATTTTTTTTCTCGAGTATTTCGATTAATTTGTCCAAGTCGCCGATTTTCTCCTCGATATAATCTTTAAACGCGGGAGTCAAATCGAGGTCTGTGGCTTTAATATTAATTATCATACGCTAATTATAAAAATTTCCGGGCGTTAAATCAAATTTATCCCGAAATAAGTGAAGCTCCGCCGATGGAGCCGGCTTCTTTTTTTGGCGTGGAGCGAAACCCCGTACCGAAAGCCTTGCAAGCTTTGCGCCTTCATCTCAGACAGAGTTAGGGGCTTTCTGGTGCGGGGTTAAATTAACCCGACCCATCCATGGATGGGTCGGGAAAATAGAAATAGATATAGCGGCAAAAGAGGCGGCAAGAGGTGACCTCCAATTCTGTTTTGTAATGAATGAGTGCTCTCATTGCCGCCACTTTTACCGCCTGCTTGCGCGGACGAATTTATCTATCTCTAAAATAAATATATCACAAACAAAAATAAAAATCTGCTCCTGGGGCTTTTTTTATTTTCCAAAAAACGCCGCTTTCGCGGCGTTTAATTTAAATGCTTTCCCGATGCTTATTTCTCGACTTCGATGCCCATCGAACGGGCAGTGCCGCGGATAATTTTCTCGGCCGCCTCGATGTCGTTTGCGTTTAAGTCAATCATCTTCCTTTCGGCGATTTTCCTCAAATCTTCCTTGCTCACCTTGCCAACCTTGTCTTTTAGCGGATTGGCGGCGCCCTTCTCCGCTCCGGCCGCTTTTTTAAGAAGCGCCGAGGCCGGCGGGGTTTTAAGGCGGAAGGTAAAGCTCCTGTCTTCATAAATGGTGATTTCGGCCGGAATAATATCGCCCGTCATTTCTTTAGTTGCATCGTTGAATTGCTTGCAAAACTCGGCGATATTGACGCCGTGCTGGCCTAGCGCCGGACCGATCGGCGGCGCCGGATTGGCGGCTCCCGCCGGAATTTGAAGTTTTAAGGTTGTTTTGATTTTTTTTGCCATAATTATTTATCAAATAATAATACTAAAATCCGGCGCCGGGGGAAAGGGGCCGGGAAAACGGGAGTTTTCCCGCGGCGGAGGAACTGGAACCGCTGGGTTCCAGGGAGGAGCGGAGCGACGACGGCGAGGGGTTGGCGGCTCCCGCCAGAATCTGAAGTTTTAAGATTGTTTTTATTTTTTTAGCCATTTTTTTATTTATACTTTTTTAACCTGAAGAGAATCTATTTCAATGGCGGTTTCCCTGCCGAAAACCGGCACCATCACTTTAATTGTTCCCCGCTCGTTGTTTATTTCGGAAATTTTGCCGTCATAATCCTTGAACGGACCGTCGGTTAACTATACCAAGTCACCCATCGACA
>JAVHRF010000121.1:0-3486 GCA_036171515.1 Minisyncoccota bacterium
AAATTGACGACGTAATGGAGAACGCGCTTCGGGGAATAGTCGATTTGATAGTTATGCCGGGAATAATCAATGTTGATTTTGCCGATGTCAAAGCGATTTTGGAAGACGCCGGCTCCGCGATTGTCGGGTTAGGAATGGCGAGCGGACAAGACCGGGCCGCGAAGGCCATCAATCAGGCTCTCCATTCTCCTCTTCTGGAGATAAGCGCCGAGGGAGCCAAAGGGATACTTTTAGGAATAGCGGGCGGGCGGGATTTGAAAATGAGCGAGGTCAATGAAGCCGCCAAGTTGGTGTCTCAAATCGCCGACCCGTCGGCTAAAATAATTTTCGGCGCCTATCACGACAAGCACCTTAAGCCGGGCGTAGTAAAAGCAACCGTCATCGCGATTGGCTTTAATGGCTCATCTTCGGTTAATTCGTTATTCAACCATTTCGAAACCAAGCCATTTTTGAAGGAAGAAGTTTTTATAGCGCGCGCCGAAAATCCCCGAACGGAAACAAACGCCAAAAAAGACGGCGCCGGCGAAAAGAAAAACACTCCGCTATCTACAAAGAAAGAAGAGGAGTCCGATTTCTGGGAAATTCCCGCTTTCTTGCGCAAAAGAAAACATTAATATGAAATAAAAATTAAAATGACAAAAGCCCCGTCCTCAAAATAAGGACGGGGTTATTTTTTGCCTGTGGTTTTCTATTTCCGTAATTAACCGCGATGCGTTTTTTAAAAAATAAATAACTGCTTTTTCTAAATTGTAGCTGATGACTTCCGGATTCTGCCGCGGCCGAATAGCAATGCCCAAAATATAAGGATATTTTTTGTAATGCTTTTTTAAAGCTTTGACGCTTGATTTTACTTGTATCGGCAACGCCAAGAAAAACGGATTTTTTAAAAAAAATATAATATCCATCCCTGTGCCATCCATCTCGCCGCCTCTGATAGAACAATGGTAGCAGCTGACTAAGTCCGGCCTTCTTTCTTTAAAAATTTTAGCGCCTCTCCGAACTTTTGCTTCGTTTAATTTTCCTCTTATTGTTCCGTCGTCGTTTGGTTTAGGAATAAATAATTTATCACGCCTGAGACTTTGGCTGTTTCTATTGTTATGCTTGTGCTTAGACAGATATAATCGCCTCCCTTATTTTTAAATCAAGTTATACTTTTAAAAGTATATTTAATTTTATTATTTAAGTAAAGAGTCTATTCTCGAAGTGTCAGTGTGGAACTCCAGCTCGCCGGTTTCGTATTTGAAGCGCGGCTTGTAACCCAGCGGGTATTTATTCAGCCCCCCGGAAATTCTTTTAATTTGCGCGTCTCTCAAAATTTTCTCCAGCAAACCTCCAATTTTTCCGGAAAGTGAATGCTCCAAAAATTTTTTGATAAAAGTATCTTTTTTAAACGTTCTGATATCTTCAATGTAATGCCTGGACGGATTAAACCAGTCGTTGACTTTGAAAAATTTTTCAATAGCATCCGGCTCGCCGAATAAAGAAACCAGATTGCGGTAAAGCTCTTCCCAGTAAATATCGTAGGGAGGGGACAGCCTGTAAGACGACGGCGTGACGAAATGATTGAGGCATACCTTGTCTTTTGCCTCGCTTTTTTTTCTGACCGCTTTTGATTTTTTTACGCCCAATAAGCCGAAGGCGGCTACCGCGAAAAATCTGGCGGTAAAAAGCCGGTTTTGCCGGCAGCCTATCAAAACATCGAAATCTGAATCTTCACGGACGTTACCCAAGGCCATCGAGCCGGCCGCGAAAGCAAAATCAACAAAGGGCAAATACCCGAAAACCCTGGCTTCTTTCAAAAATTTCTGCCACTTCCGGTCGAGCAAAGCGTCCTGCCGCCGCCTCTTTAAATCATAAACCCCAATTGGCCGGCCGATACGCTCCTGGAATTTTTCCTTAGTCATTGCCGTCGGAAGGCTTTTTGATAGCTTCTAATTTAACGCCAAGCCCCTCGCCCCCGATTTTGATGACATCCTTGTCTATTTTGCCGAACTCGCGGGAAGCCTGGTCGTACATTGAAACCGTCGTTCCCAAATGGACGCCGAGTTTTTTTATGTATTCGCCGTAGCTCGACAAATGCTTTCCCAAATCTTCCACCCGTTTTTTTATTTCCTTTGCCGATTCCTCAATCTGCAAAGCTTTAAGCCCCTGTAAAACCGTCTGCAAATAAGCCAAAAACGACGTTGGGGAAACGATGATGACGTGCTTTTCTTTAAACGCGTACTCTATTAAATCCCGGGTGTTTATTTTTACCGCGCCGACTTGAGCCACCAGCAAGTCGTAATAAATCGCCTCATGGGGAATAAACATAAACGCGAAATCTAAGGTGCCTTCTTCGGGTTTTACGTATTTCGCGGTTTCATCAATCCGGTTTTTTAAATCCGCCTTGAACGCTTTTTCCAGCCGTTCACGCTCAACCGGATCGCGCTCTTCGGCCAGGCGATTATAATTTTCAAGGGAAAATTTCGAATCGATAGGAATTATTTTATCTTTCACAAAAACGACAGCATCAACAATCGTCCCGTCTTTGAATTTATATTGCATCTGATATTGGTTCGGCGGAAAGACATTTTTAAGCAACGTCTCCAGGTAATATTCTCCCAAAATGCCTCGCTGTTTAGGATTTTTTAAAATATCTTCCAGCCCTTTAAGCTGCTCGGTAACGTTCATTACCTGCTTTTGGCCTTCGCCGACTTTAGTCAGCTCTTGGGTGATTTCTTTTATAATTTTCGCGCTTTCTCCGAACTGGCTCTGAATCTTGGTCTGGATATCTCGGCTAGATTCGAAGATAGCCTTGCTTGATTCGCCCAGCCTGACATCCAAAGTCCTTCCCATCTCGTTAATTTGGTTCTGGAGCAAAACCAAAGCCTGATTTTCTTCAGGAGCATTTTTCGGCCTTCTCTCTTTGATTAAAAATAAAATCGTGGCCGCGGCTATTGCTATAACCGTCAAAAGCAAGAGTATTAAAATTGTTTCCATTTTTTATTTGTAAAAATAAATGAAGATGAGCGCCAGAATCAAAAATATCGCCAGACTTACCAGGATGGAGTAGGCGATTCCCAGCCGGGGAGTCAGATAAACAATGCCTATCATATAAGGAACCCAAACGAAAATTGTGCCCCAAATGGTAAACTTAGCGCTTTCAACGACGAAACTATCCTTTTTTTCCAGGCCGAAAAAAACGTAAGAAAGCCAGGTGTAAACCGGAACGATAGTCGCCAGTTTGGAAGCCAAGGGCAAACCGATATTTTCCAATAAAACTATGGAAGCCGTTATAACGCCGCCGATAATAAAAGAAAATAAATAAATCATTTTAAAAGTATACAATTTTATTCCTATATTTGCTATAATTTAAAAATGCTCAAAGCGAAACGCCTGCTGCCTCCGCCTCCATCGGGATTCACCCAGCACCACTTTTATTATAAAAGTGGTGCTGGGTTCACCCTAATCGAGCTGATGATTTACATCGGTATTTTCGTCGTCGTG
>JAVHRF010000121.1:3496-8096 GCA_036171515.1 Minisyncoccota bacterium
GTGTCTCTTTTCTTCGTGGATATTTTGCTTTCCACCACCAGCATCCAGTCCCAACAAAGCGCCGCTTTCGTGGTCAACCAGGAAAGCCAATTCCTGCTCCAGCAAATCCAAAGCCAAATCGAAGGGTCAAGTTTAGTTGATATTCCTGTCAGCACGCCGACTTCCACTCTCGAGCTCAGGACGCCCTCCAGTTCCGTTGATGCCGTTTTTATTTACGCTTCCTCCACTTCTGTTTACATAAAAAACTGCCCGAGCTATCTTCAGCAGGCATGCGGCGCTCCAGCGGCGTTAACAAGCAGCCATGTCAATGTCAGCGGCCTAACTTTCGTCCGCAAGCAAAACCCAAATTCCCGGGACCTAGTTTCCGTCAGTTTCACGATGGCTTACAACAGCAATTCGCCTTCGCAAGTTTTTTCGCAGTCGCTGGATTCGGCTATCGCGCGGGTCAACGCCGCCGCTTTTGACAGCAACCTGATTCCGACAGCCAACACCCAAACAATAGGCAGCGGCTCCGGTTCGTATTGGCAATCAATAAACGGCGCGATTTATTTTCTCTGGAACGGCACTGCTCCGCTTATAGGCATCGGCACATCTAATCCCGGCCAAACTTTAGAGATTAACGGCGGAGTGCGGCTCAATACTTCAAATTCTATTCCGACGTGCGATTCAACTCAAAGAGGAACAATTTGGATCGTTAAAGGCAACAGCAGCAGTAAAGACACTCTTGAAGCCTGCCTTCAAAACGCCTCCGGTAGCTCAGGGTTAGGGTGGCAGACTATTTACTAACAACCCCATTTGACGCTAAAAATTAATTTTTATAAAATTTAACTGATGCCAAAGCAATTATCCAAAAAAGACATTAAGGAAGTATTTATCGAAACTCTGGAACCGTTCGCCAAAGCGGTTCAAAATGATTTCAATAAAGTTAACCGGCGGTTTGACGGCGTTGAAAGTCGCCTCGACGGCGTTGAAAGTCGCCTCGACGGCGTTGAAAGTCGCCTTGATGGCGTTGAAAGTCGCCTTGGTAAAGTAGAATCGGAGCTAAAAGAAGTTAAGGGCGAAGTAAAAGAGATGAAAGAAAACTCCAGCGCGTTGTTCGCTAAGTTAGACGACCTTATTTCCCTTTATAAAAAACACGATCAAGAGCTGACGGTTTTAAGCGCTCAAGTGCGCCACTTAGAAGAAAGAATCGACAAGTTAGAAGCGGGAAAAATCGCTCGCTCAAGCAAATAACATGGACTTAAAATTAATTGGCGGAAAAATAAATGATTCGTTTAAATCTTTAACCAAACGGGAAATCATCTTAATCGCGGTTATTGTTGTTTTGGTCATCGTTGCTATTTTTTTGGCGGCGCGCTCAGGCGGCCCAAGCCAGTCCGAAACAGCTTACCAGAATTCCGGCTCGCCTTCATCCGGCCAATCGGCGACTTGGCAGCCGCTCACGGGTAAAATTTCCGTTCCGGACGTCAATTCGCCTAAAAGCGACATCGCCAACCCGAACTCCGTCGTGGCCGCCGCTCCAGTCGGCGCCGCCAAATCGCGTTCGTTTTCGATAACTATTTCCAATAACCAATTTGCGCCGAGCCAGCTCGCCGTTTATCAAGGAGATAACGTTATTATCTCTTTCGCCGCCAAAGACAATAATTACGACGTCTACCAGCCCGACTACGGCCTTAAGCAGATTATTCCGAAAAGCGGAGCTGCATCCATAATGTTTTCGGCGGTTGCCGCCGGAAAATTCACTTTTTACTGCCAATCCTGCGGCGGCCCAGCCAAAGGTCCTGTGGGGTATATATATGTCAGCCCGAAATAAAATTATCAAGTCGTAATGCCCAATATCCAATCAAGCTCCAATTATCAAAATTCCAAACGATACGACTTAGAAGAAAGAACTCTTAGATTTGGCGAGGAAATTATAGATTTTACAAAAAATCTGCCTCAAAATCTAATAACCAAGCCTTTGATAAATCAATTGATAAGGTCGGGAACAAGCATAGGGGCGAATTATTGCGAAGCCGACGAAGCAAATTCTAAAAAAGATTTTATAAATAAAGTTGTTATTGCCAAAAAAGAATCTAAAGAAACTAGATATTGGCTAAAAATGATAGCTTATGCCATCCCTGAATTTAAAGAAGCAGCCGAAAAAATATGGAAAGAAGCCCAGGAATTAAATCTCATTTTGGCGGCAATCGTTAGAAATTCTAACAAAAAAACAGTGATTAGGGATTAGAATTTGATTGGGCATTAGTTTTGGGATATTGGAATTTAAAACGCGTATGTCATATTCAGACCATAAAATAATTGATAATTATAGCTTGAGATTTGATTGGACATTGGGTTTTGATTATTTGATTGGACATTGGGTTTTGATTATTTGATTGGACATTGGGTTTTGGATATTGGAATTTAAAAAATGCATGCTATACTAAAATTATGAGCAAAAAAAATATAATCATATTGGCAGTCGTCGTTGTTCTGGTCGGCGCCTTAGGCATTTGGCTGGGATTGAATTTTAAATCTTCCCAGGAAGTCCAACTTTCGCCTTATTCGATGGTTTATCTTGCAACCGGCGACGTTTATTTCGGCAAGCTGGATATGTTTCCCTGGCCAACCATCACTAACGCCTGGGCTCTCCAAAAAAACGCGAGCGGCCAGCCAAGTATCGTTCCCCTTAAAAATCTTCCTTACGGCTTAAACGACGAAATCAAAATCAATCCCAAAGAAATAGTCTGGTGGAGCCGGCTTACGGCCGACAGCCAGTTCGCCCAGGCGCTAGCCAATCCAAGCGCTCTAAATTCCGCGTCGCAGTCCGCGCCTACTTCATCCGCCCCCGCGGCCAGCAAGTAAATTTACCCTATTAAATAATGGCAAGAAAAATCAAAAAAACAAAAAGTAAAGAAGAGCGTGGCATTCGCCAAGAAATGCGCCACTGGGGCGTTTTATTCGAGGATATGGATCATAAATGGAACATTGTCGCCGAACAATATGGCGACATAAAAAAAACGCTCGACTCCCACACTGAAATGATTGGTTCGTTGAAAACGGACTCCGAAATCATTAAAACGGACATTGAATTCATCAAAAATTCCCTCAAGAGGAAGATTGATGTCGAAGAATTCTCCGCCTTGGAAAAACGGGTTATTCTTTTGGAGAAAAAATTGTCGGCGCGATAAATATAATATGGCTAAAAGCAACATCAAAAAAATAAAAAATAATAATTCAGCGCTATCAGAGCGTCATTTTGGCGTAATTTTGGAAAGTATGGACTCTAAACTTAATTTGGTAGTCGAAGGCCATCAGGTTTTAGATAAAAAAATTGAAGATTTTAGGAAAGAAACTAATAATAGATTTAATGAGATGGATTATAAATTTGATATAGTTTTTGATGAACTGCATTTAATTCGCAACGACCTAAAAGAAAAAGTCGGCCGGGATGAATTTGTCCTTCTGGAAAAACGGGTGATGGCCTTGGAAAGGGCAAAGAGATAATATGCTTGCCATCTTAAATTATTTAGTCAAAATTGAGTCTGTCTTTAACCGCCATAAAATAATTGATAATTATGGTTTGAGATTTGATTGGGTATTGAGTTTTGATTATTTGATTGGACATTGGGTTTTGGATATTGGAATTTAAAACGCGTATGTCATATTCAGACCATAAAATAATTGATAATTATAGCTTGAGATTTGATTGGACATTGGGTTTTGGATATTGGAATTTAAAACATATATGCTACACTTAGGTTATGAATAGGTATTTTAAAATTTTAAGTTTCATAGTTATCCCGCTCGTTGTTTTGGCTTTCGCTTATTTTGCCGCTCAAGCTTTTTTTACCGGCCCTTCAGGCTCGGTTGGAGTCGGCTCGGGAGTGATTGCCGTTTATAATGGCTACGTCGGCATAGGCACTACCTCTCCGGCGTCAAAGCTTGTTGTCGTAGGCACCGACACGAGCGCTTATGGCGCCCTTAACATCACCGATTCCAACGGCAGCTCCATTTTATTCGTCAAAGACAATGGTGATGTCGGCATAAAAAATTCCTCTCCTTCCTACAACTTGGACGTCAACGGCTCAAGTAACATTAGCAGTAATCTGACGGTCGGAGGCAGCCTGTCCGCCGGAAACGTCACTACCACTAACCTTACAGCCACCACCTTAACCGCCGGCAACGTAACCAGCACCAATATAGCCGCCACCAACCAAATAACAATCGGCACCACAACTATCACCACGACCAACTATAACGGCTTCGTCGGCGCATCCAACGTCGCGAGCGGCACTTTCGGTTTAAATACCGGCAATGGAAATTATTCTTTTCCGGGCAACGTCGGCATCGGGACGGCGACGCCAGGAACAAAACTACATGTTTATGGAAATGGATCATGGAGCAGTGGACTGAGAACAGAGTATAGTGGCGGTGGTGGTAATGGTTGGAATATTGTTGATGGAACTGATAATAAGTTATACTTTGGCTACGGGAGCGCCTCGGCTCCTACAAATAAATTTCTCATTAATACGAGTGGTGATGTTAGTATCGGCGGCAATTTAACTGTTTCTGGCAACACTATAACTCTTCCGCATGTTTCCATACTTAGCACCGG
>JAVHRF010000122.1:0-1795 GCA_036171515.1 Minisyncoccota bacterium
TTGGTGATCTGGGAAACGTAGTTTACAAGCTGGCTTTGGTCGGCCGGAGAAATCTGGTTTCCGGCGACGCTTATCTGGCTGTTAAGCTTGTCGAGCTGGGCATTTAAGTAAGGCTCGTAGCCGAAAACCATCCCCAGGTAAATAACCAAAGTAATGACGAATATCGAAACACTGAACATCAAAAGCTTCGCCGGCATGCCTCCGCCGACCTGAGGTTCGCGGCTTAATTTTTCCGCGAGCTCCTGATGAAATTGGGAAGTTTCCAAAGCCATAATATTTATATTAATTATACAATAATTAAATTTAAATCAAAGCAATTGTTCCGGCTCAAATAAATTCCCTCATCGCCAGCCCCAAAGGAATGGCCATAACCGGCCCAAGCTCGTTGACTATCGGTTCTATGACGGATGTTTCGTATTCGAATTTCACAAACGGATTGGCGCGCATTACCGCCGAAACGCCGAATTGCTTCTTTAAATAAGCGTCCAAGCCGTTTAAATTGGAACCTCCGCCGGCCAAAACTATCCTTTCTATAGGCGCGGCTGCCGGCTGCTGGATCTTATAATTGTATTGGGCTTTTTTAATCTCGCTGATTACGGCATCCACGTAAGGCAACATTAATGTGGATAACTCGTAATCGGGACCGGTTCCGGAAATGCCCTTGTTCCTTTTTAATTCTTCGGCGCGGATAGGATTTATTTTCAGGCTGTTCACCAAAGACTGGGTGATGGTGCTTCCTCCCAAATCACTTTGGACATTGAATTTCAAATGCGCTTTTTCGAAGAAAGCGATGTTAGTCGAACGCGCCCCGATATCGGCGACCAAAGTCGGGGTCAGGTCGCTCCCGATGATTACTCTTCCCAGGCTTAAAGTTTCTATTTCCAAAAGGCGGAGGTTCAAGCCGACAGCCTTAAAAATTTTCTGGTATTTTCTTATCTGTTCCTGGGGAACGGAAATAAGAAGGACCTGCTCGTGGGCCAAACCCTTCTCGTCGGAATATTCACCCACCTTGAGCCAGTCGATAGCCACTTCCGAAATCGGCGAAGGGATATATTGCTGCGCCTGATAGATGACCGCCTTATTCAAATCGGCGTCCGGCATTTTCGGAAAATCTAAAACCGTGACGAACGCCGAGAAAAGAGGAATCGAGGCCAAGGCTTCGGTGGTTTTAGTGTGCATTTTAGCCAGAAGAACCTTAAGAAGGTCGATGGCTTCCCTTTCAAAAAGTTTCAGAGAGCTGGTTTGGAGGGCGCTGTTCACCCGCATCAGATAGCTGTCGGTTTCCAAAATCCCATAATTAACGATGCGGGGCAATTGCTTCCCCTGGTTGACTTCGACAATCTTAATTGAAGTGGTGCCGATGTCGACTCCTAAATAAGAAGGCTTTAAAATCGGCTTTAAGAATTTGAAAAAATTTGCCATTGAATGTTTAATAACATTATATAATAAATAATTAGAATATAGAATTTAGCAGTTAGGATTTAGGATAAAAAAGTTAAAAGTTTTTATCCGGAGGACTATCCTCTTTTGGAGAAAAAATTAAAAATTTAATTATTATAATATTATGGCTAATAAAATGATTAATCTTGTTCTAGATATTATTTTTCCGGCTTATTGCCTGGGATGCGGCAAGAATTTGAAAAACGGGGAATTTTTGTGCCCTGATTGCTTCCTGAAAATCGGCGTCAATAAAACTTTATTTTGCGGCAAATGCCGGGCCCGCCTTCCCGAAAATAAAAAAATCTGCCACCTCGATTTTCCTTACGTTTTAGGAGCGGCTGCCGGCTATCATAAT
>JAVHRF010000123.1:0-1778 GCA_036171515.1 Minisyncoccota bacterium
CAGGCTGGACAACGGTCACGCCTGCTCAACCCGCTCCAACCGTAACTTCTTTTACAGCCCCTCCCGCGGCAATTACCGCCGGAGACGCAGCTGAGCTTGACTGGAAGACTACTAATGCGACTTCTATAAGTATAGATAATAACGCTCTTATGAGCGTTACTATGGGTCCGGTTCCGACAAGCAGCGGTTCCGTTTATGTTTTTCCGAAAGTAACGACGACTTATACTATAACCGCGACTGGTCCGGGCGGTACGGCAACGGCTCAGGCTACTGTTACTGTCAATCCCGCTCCTGCTCCCACCGTAACCATCTTCCCCAGTCCCGCGACAATTACCGCTGGCCAATCGGCGACTCTTTCATGGGCTTCGACTAATGCGACTGCCGTGAGCATAGATAATGGCGTTGGTTCTGTTACTCCGATAAACGGCGGGTCAAAAACGGTCTCTCCCATTCAAACAACTACTTACACGATAACCGCGACGGGCGCGGGCGGAACGGTAACCGCGTCGGCGACGGTTAATGTGACTCAATCTCAGTCGTACGGTATTTCTATTAGCGACACAAATCCTTCCAATAGCGCTCTTAGCAATACTTCCATTTTTACCGTCGGCGATCCGTTTGTGGTTAACGGCGGTCCGGTCGGTATAAGCAATTACTCTATGGCGCCGATTAATTCGTCGGGCGGAGAAGAGCAGTCTTTCACGCCGGGAGCTCTTTCGGGAAATTTCGGCAAAGGTGATGTCGGCCTTTGGAAAGTTTGGGTAAGCGGCAACAGTAATAATCCCATGACTTCGAATCCCGTTTATTTCGCCGTCATCAACGCGCCCGTCCAGCCGCAGCCGCAACCCAAGCCAACCGCGGCCTTGGAAATAGATTGCCAAAGATCGTCGGAGTTCATGAGTACTACTACTATTGCTTCATTAACTATTGACCCATCAGTTGTTGTTCCGCCCAATCCCGTGACATTAACTTTGAATTTTGCCCAATTTAAAAATTTAGCAGGATTAGACTTGCCTCTAAGCTGGGGATGTTCGGCGCCGCTTATAGATGTAAATACTGGTTTAGATACCGGTAATAACGCGATAGGTTATACGAAATTTACGAATGGGGGGCAAACAGTGGCGCCGCCAAGATATCCGACGAGCACAGAAGAATATGGATTAAAGTGTACTCCTCCTGATAGTAGCCAGACTGTTTGCACTGCTGGCACAGTAGTAAGAAAAGACGGTCAAATTGTTCCCGGAATGACTTACTGGATAGAAAAAATATTCGGCGGTTCGACGGGAGGCATAAAGGAAATCGCGCCCTAAAACGCGGATTAATACGGATATGAAGGTGCGCGAATTTATACGGATTTATTTTAATTAAGTATTAATTTGATGCTTCTATATGAAGACGAATCTTACGCAATAAGAGGAGCGTGTTTTGCGGTATATAATATTTTAGGAGGCGCCATTAAAGAAAAAATTATCGAAAAAGCTCTTTTAAAAGAACTAAAAGATAGGGGATTATTTATTTCGCCTCAAAAAAGAATCGATATTTTCTATAAAAAATAAAAAATTGGCGTTTATATTCCGGATATAGTCGTTAACGATAAAATTATTTTCGAATTGAAATCTAAGCCATTTATTACCAAAGAAGACGAAAAGCAGTTCTGGGGTTACCTGAAAGGTTCCGACTACCGACTTGGATTTCTTATAAATTTTGGCAGTCAGGGATTAACAATAAAGCGCTATGTCTATACTAAAAAATAATTTTTTGAATTCTGCCGTATCTGT
>JAVHRF010000124.1:0-7917 GCA_036171515.1 Minisyncoccota bacterium
GACCGGGCTGGGCCAAAAAGACGTAAAAAGAATTGAATGTTTTCGCGCCGCGCAAGAATCCGGCCGCCGAGAAGTTGCCGCTTAGAACTTTATCCAGACCGGCGTAAAGCATCAGCCAGCCAAGAGCCAACCTTAGAACCAGAAGAGCTTTTTGGGATATTTTATTGAGCATAATTTTTTAATTGAATTTAATCGACCTTTCGCGAACCGCCAATTGCGTAAGCGTCAGGAATCTTTTATGGTTTTAGACCTCTCCTCAAATTCTTTTTTGTCTATTTCCCCCTTGGCGTAGCGCTCCTTAAGGATTTCCAGCGCCGATTTTTCTTCTCTCCTTCTGCTGCCGGCAACTATCACCAGCCATTTTACGCACAACGCTAAGATGATAATCAGGAAAATCCACCAAAAAATCATAAATAACATTCCCAGCCACCCGTAGGAACCGTCGTAACTAAACATCATCGGATAAAACATTTTATTAAATTTTAAATAATAGAAAGACCTGACTAAGCCCTTTTATCTATTATATCATTATTGGCAATGCCATCCAATTGCCAAAAAAGCCTTAAATAAAATACAATTGAAGAGATGACGGTAAAAGAACTGGCTCAAAAGAGCCCTTTAATAAAAAAAGCTTATGAATTCAGCGAAAGAGCCCATTCCGGGCAAAAGCGAAAGAGCGGCGAGCCCTATTTTTCCCATCCTCTTGCCGCCGCCCAATCCGTTTTGGACTGGAAATTGGACGAAACGACCATAGCCGCCGCCCTTCTTCACGACGTTCTGGAAGATACTCCGGCAACGAAAGAAACGATGCTTTCGGAATTCGGCCCGGAAATAACTTTTCTGGTGGAAGGAGTCACGAAGCTGGGAAAAATTAAATACCGCGGCATGGAGGCTAAAGCCGAAAATCTCCGGAAAATGATTCTGTCTTTAAGCGAAGATTTGCGGGTTATTTTCATAAAATTAGCCGACCGGCTGCATAATATGAAAACTTTATCCGCCCTCCCGCCCCAAAAACAAAAACGAATCGCCCTGGAAACTTACGAGATATATTCTCCTCTGGCCTACCGGCTGGGAATGCAAAATTTAAGCGGCGAATTGGAAGATTTGGCATTCCCCTACCTTTACCCGAAAGAATACGAATGGCTTAAAGAAAATATCAAAGAAGAATTCGGAAAGAGAGAGGCATATCTTTCGAAAATAAAACCGCTGATAGAAAAATCGCTTGGCGAAAAAAGCATCGTTCCGATTATGATCGATTTCCGGGCCAAGCGGTACGCCAGCCTTTATAAAAAACTCCTCCGTTACGATATGGATATCGAAAGGATTTACGACTTGATCGCCTTCCGGATTATCGTTTCGACCGTTGAGGATTGTTACGCATCATTAGGGATAATCCATCAGCTTTGGCCGCCGCTTCCGGGAAGAATCAAGGATTACATCGCGATGCCGAAGCCAAACGGATATCGAAGCCTTCATACCACCATTATCGGGCCGGAAGAAAAGAAAATCGAGTTCCAAATCCGGACCAAACAGATGCACGAAGAAAATGAAAACGGAATAGCCGCGCACTGGCTTTATGAACAGAATAAAAGTTCCGGCGCGTCTTCGGAAAATAAATCAATAAAAGCCAAAACCGAAGACGTCCTCTGGGTCAAGCAGCTTAGAAGCTGGCAGGAAAAATACCAGGATTTAAGCGAAAATCCCGAAGAATTCCTTCAGTCGATGAAAATTGATTTTTTCAAAGACCGGATTTTCGCCATATCGCCTAAAGGAGATGTTTTTGACCTGCCAGCCGGTTCCACGCCTATCGACTTCGCCTATCAGGTCCATTCGGAAATCGGCGACGCCTGCGTGGGCGCTAAAGTAAACAATCAGATAGTCCCCTTGAATTTCAGGCTTAATTCCGGAGACGTGGTGGAAATCCTGACCCAAAAAAACAAAAAGCCTTCCGAGGATTGGCTTAAATTCATCAAAACCAGCGTCGCCCGCGACCGCGTAAAATCGGCGCTGAAAGGATATTCCAAAAAAAGCGGTTTAAAAACTTCTTCTTTTAAAACCGAAATCAAAGTGGCCGTCAAAGACCGCATCGGCATCTTCAAAGAAATCGCGTCCGTCATCAACCGACAGCACGTCAACATTGTCGGCATCAACACCGTCAACCAGCCGACCGGACAGTTCATTATAAATAAAATAATCTGCGATTCGACCGACAAAAGCAAAATAGAAAATATCGTTTTGAAAATAAAAAAAATAAAGAACGTCAAAGAAGTCAGTTCCCGAAGAGTATAGAAATTAGCGTATAGTATAAAGCTAAAAATTTATATAATTTTTTCGCTTGAAATATAAAACCCCGCTATTTTATAATGGCGGGGTTATGTTTATTGTTTTCTATTTAAGGGCTTCTTCCGCAAGGCTCTTACCGAACTTTTCATATTCCTCGATGGGAACGCCTATCTCCTCAGCTCTTTCCTCGCGCTCAGCTCTAGTTGATAATATAATACCGTTTTCACGCACTAAACGCTTTAAAAATCTCCACGCAATTTCATTCCTTCTTTCTTCGGACATTTTTTCTCCTTTTTTAGTTTTATTTAGAACTGCTTACAGTATATAAAATTAAATTAATTTGTCAATATGCGCATATGGTTTAAAATAAATGGCTGATATCGCGGATGCTGACCAGAATCATCAGGACAATCAGGAAGGCGAAACCGAATCTATTGACCAGCCCCTGGATTTTTTTGGAAACAGGCGAACCTTTGATTTTTTCTATCATAATAAAAAGCAGATGGCCGCCATCAAGCGCCGGCAGGGGCAATAAATTCAAAACAGCCAGATTCAGGGCTATCAATGCGAAGAGATTGAAGAAGAATATCCAGCCAAGGGAAGCGGTTTGCTCGGCGACCTGGAAAACTCCGATAGGGCCGACGATGCCGCTTAAAAGCGAAGCCTTAGTGAACAACTTAGCGACCAAAAGGCCGAATGTTTCCAAAACCAGCCAGCATAGAAAAAGGGACTGGAGAAGGCTGTTCCAAAGCGCCGAAAAAAACGGCTGCGGAGTGATTCCTGTTTGGGTAAACATCACTCCCAGCGCCCCTTCTCCCTGAGGCGGGTTAATCCTGGGGACAACCGATAAATTTATTTCCTTGCCTTGGCGGTCGATGCCTAAGGTTATGGCTTGGCCCCGGTGCTGGTCGATGAAGCTGATAAATTTGTCGCTATTGGAAAAATTAGTTATCGTGTCCCCCGCCTCGATTCCAACCGAGGCCGCCGGCGAACCTTTGGAGACGCCGCTCACGACAATCTCCGGAGAAATTCCCGCCATAAAAACAAAAGTCAAAATCAGCCAACCGGCCATAAAATTCATTAAAACCCCGCCGGCCAAAATCGCCGCCCTTTTTAAGGCGCCCTGGTTTTCGAAGCTCCGCGGGTCGGTTTCGGTTCCGCCTTTCGTCTCTTCTTCGCCGTCGGCCATTCCCTGGATTTTCACAAAACCGCCGAAAGGCAAAAAATTCAGAGAATAAACGGTTCCTCCTTTAAAGCCGCTCCGGCCGTCTTCCGGTTCGTCGTTTCTCCAAAAAAACCTCCAGTTTTTTTTGGTTTCCAAAATATCGACTTCGCGCGTTATTTCGGTAATTTTTTCAACCTCTACCCCGCCTTTTTCTTCTATATCCACGCCCGCCTCCGTTACCTCTTCGACGGAAACAGCGACTTTTCCTTTATATCTCCGGACGCCAAATATTCTCGGCGGATAGCCCAGCCCGAATTCCTCAACTTTGACCTTAAAAAGTTTGGCAAATAAAAAATGCCCCAGCTCGTGGGTGACAATCAAAAAAACCAGAACGGCGATAACCAAAATGATAATCATTGCTGCATCAATTCTCCTGTTTTCGCTTCGGCCAATGAATTGATTTTTTTATTTATATCGTCAATTATTTCCTGGATTTTTTTCAGGTTCTTGAATTTCTGGTCTTCGCTCAAAACCCCTTCTCCCTCAGCCGATTTAACTTCTTTATTTATTTCATCCCGTTCCCGCCGGATTTGAATCCTCGATTCCTCGGCGACCCGCGAAACCTGCCTGACGAATTCTTTCCGCCTTTCTTCGCTCAAAGTCGGCAAAGAAACGCGGATGATATTTCCGTCGTCGCTCGCGGTAACGCCGAGCTTGGCGTCATCAATGGCTTTAACGACGGTTTTGATGATGCTCTTATCCCATAAATTCACGTCTATTTCCCGGGGCGGAACAACGTTTAAGGAGCCGAGCTGTTTTAGCGGTAAAGTCTGGTTATAGCAGCTGATTTTTATATTTTCCAAAAGCTGGGGCGTCGGCCTGTTGCCACGGATTCCGGATATGTCGCGGCTAAAGTTTTCGAAAATCGCTTTGGTTTTATTGTCTAAATTTTTGATATAATCTTCCATAAATTAATTCTATCCGTTTTTCTTATGAAAATAAATTTTCCAGCTGAAGCCGGGGGTTAAGATTGAAGCCTGCCTGCCTCCTTAGCCGGAGCGTCTTCTTGAGCAGGAAATGGTTTTTGGCGACGTCAGTGGACAGATGGGAAGCAAAATCTTCCAGAAATTGCTCCATTTTAAAATCGTCTTTCCCGACCAATTCCTTGATGAAAGCTTTCCTTTTTAAAGGCGGCATGCCGGCAATTTCAGCCGCAGGATTTTTACGCTTCTCCAAAAAGGCAGCCGCTCTCCCCGGCTGGCCGAAAGATTTGGCCGCCGCATCATCCGCTTCTTGGCCGCTTAAATTAAAATCTGATTTTAAAAATTTAACGATTTCTTTTTGGCTCAAGGGCGCGAAATAAAATTTCTGAAACCGCGAAGCAAGCGTAGGCAGCAATAATTCGGAATCCCTGGCTATCAAAATAATCCGCGCCGATTCGTTTGATTCTTCGGATACTTTTAAAAGCGCGTTTTGCGCCTCAATAGTCAAAAACTGGGCATCGTTTACTATCGCCAGCCGGTAAGGACTGAAAAAAGGCTTCTTGCTTAAAAATTCCTTTAGCTCCCGCGCGAGGCCCACCCCTAAAGATTGGCGCGAATAATCCACTAAAACCATATCGCTCAAAATTAAATTGGAATCTTCGAATTTTCCGTTCTCCAGATAATTAGCCAGAGCCAAAGCAAAAAGTTTTTTGCCGATTTTTTCTTCGCCAAAAAAAATGGAATTCTGCAGCTTCCGTTCGCCGGCTATTTTTTTAAACAGAATTATTAAATTTTCGTGTCCGATCATCGCTTATTAAGAAGCGTTCTCTTGTACAAATCTAAATGGTCGAGAATCAACCCCGTTCCCTTGGCGACGCAGAACAGCGGCTCTTCGGCCACATAAGCAGCGACGCCGAAAAATTTCTTGAAAAAGTCGTCTAGATGGCGGAGCTGGGCGCTCCCTCCCGAAAGGACTATCCCTTTGGAAATAATATCGGAAACCAGTTCAGGCTGAGTCTGGTTAAAAACGTTCTGGATGGAAGAAGCAATATCAACCAAAAGCGGATTAAGCGCTTCGGCTATTTCGTTGCCGGTAATAATGACATTTTTCGGCAAGCCAGTCACCAAGTCCCGTCCCCTGATTTCGCATTCCATTTTTTCTTTGGTAGGCAGGGCCGAACCGATTTCGATTTTAACCTGTTCGGCGGTTTGCTCTCCTATCGCCAAATTATATTTTTTCTTGACGTAGTCGATGATGGCGGCGTCGAATTTATTGCCGGCGATTCTCAAACTTGTCCAAGAAACGATGTTGCCCAAGGCAACCACCGCCACCTCCGACGTTCCTCCGCCGATATTAATAATCATGTTTCCGGAACGGGCGTTAATGGGGATGCCTGCCCCCAGCGCGGCCAAAATCGGTTCCCTGACCAAGAAAACTTCTTTCGCGCCGGCTTCTTTGGCGGCGTTGACGACAGCTCTTCTCTCGGTAGGCGTGATGCCGGCCGGAACGGAAATAATCGCATCGGGTTTAATAAAGTTAAACCAGCCGACCGCTTTATTGATAAAATAAGTCAGCATCGAGCGGGTGATATAATAATCGGCAATAACGCCGTCCTTAAGAGGCTTATAAGCCCTGATTTCTTCCGGCGTGCGGCCAATCATTTCCTTAGCTTCGGTGCCGATGGCCAAAACGGAATTATCGGGATAGCTCAAAGCGACTATTGTCGGCTCATTAATGACGAATCCGACGTTCGGAACGAAAACCACGGTGTTGGCGGTGCCTAAATCAATGCCGATTTTCCTGATAAACATTATTTCAATTTAAATTCAAATTCAGCCGAAAGTCAATCAGCTTTTAAATATTGCTTATTCCCCAAAAAGAGAATATAAGCTTTGCCGTCAGTAAAGAAAACATCCCCGGATTGGTTCTGGCCCTGTTCCGGAGCCACTAATTGCAATTCACGATAATCCTTAACGAATCCTGTCGCCAAAATTTCGCTTAAGACGAAATTCCTTTCCTTATCAATATCGGGATTAATATGATGGGTTATCAGATACTTCAAACCTTCGTCGAAACTCGCGGTGGAAACCCAAATATTTTCCCCGTTATAGGTAAAGTTGGTTTTCCAAAACCGGATATGATGCCTGTCCGAAATCGACCCCACTTGTTTTTCGAATCCAAAATTATCCGGCAAGTAATTGAAAAATGACGGCGTCATCGGCGCCCGAAAATAAGAAATTTGAAAAAGCGCGGCAGCCGTTATTTTAAGGACACTGCCGAAAGTTATCGGGTCGGCCTCGAGCCAGCCGGCGGCGCTAAAAACGCTCTCGATTTCAGCCTGACTACCGACAAAAACAAGGGATATCGGCTCCATCGGCGAACCGGTTAAAGTCTCGGAGCTTTTCGGCAAAACTCCGAACACGTCCTCGGGAAGAGACACTCCGGAAATTTGGCCGCTTTTTGATTCTCCGAACAATAAAAGCGGTTCTCTGGTCTGATAGAACACAACCGAAAAAACAGCAAAGAATAAAATCAAAGCGGCGACGGAGGCGTTGAAAAATTTTCTGGAAGTGATAAAAACCGGCAAATTTTTGAAGGGAAAATATTTAAGCTGAATCTCCAGGGCGGTGATTATTACCGTCAGCCAGAAAAGCCCCAAAAGCCAGCCGCCCAATACATCGCTCGGATAATGGACGCCTAGGTAAATTCTTGAAAATCCTATCAGGCTGACAAAAAATATTCCTCCGAGAAAAATTGCCGCTTTAGCCTTCCATTTTTTAACCGACTTAATAAAAAGATAAGTCAAAAATCCGTACACGATAACCGACATCACCGAATGGCCACTCGGAAAACTATAGCCACCAATTGAATAAAGCCGGTCGATAATCGGCGGCCTTTGGCGATGGGAAATAATTTTAGTTAAGGAGAAAAGCAGGCTCCCGCCGGCCAATCCCGCCGCCAATGATAAGATTTGGGAAATTTTTTTCCGTTTCAGTAGAATAAGAGTGATTATCAGGCTGAGGATGGTTATCATCTGCCATTCGCCGAAATCGGTGATGAAAAGCATAAAGCGGTCAAAAAAGGGCGTACGGAAAGACGCCGCCAGATTGACAACGCGCAAGTCAGCCAGATATATCGCGTCTTTGGAAATTAAATCTTCGACGACGCCTAAAAATCCCCACAAGAAAAAGGCGCAAATCATAAAGCCGGCCGTGAAATAAATTCCCAGATATCCCTCAGCCGAAAGTCGCCGCTTGATAAAATTAATAAGCCGCGGATGTTTTTTGGTGAAGTTTTTATAATAGGCGTTTTCTTTTATTGCCAAAGCGAACGAAGCGGAAAACGATTTGAAGAACGACACAATCGCCGGCCTGTTCCCGCCTATAATTTTCCAAAGATAAAAATAAACCGCCGCCAAAACCAAAATGATAATCAACGCCAAACCCAGGCGGTCTATCCATAGAGCCAGAAATTGCCAGCTGTCG
>JAVHRF010000125.1:0-7788 GCA_036171515.1 Minisyncoccota bacterium
TGTTAGAATAAAATTAATGACGGTATATTTGGGCGCCGACCATCGTGGTTACGGCTTAAAGGAATTTTTGAAGAAATTTTTAAATAAACGGGGCTATCGGCTTGTCGATTTAGGGAATTATTCCTATGAAAAAAAAGACGACTATCCCGATTTCGCCGCCAAAGTCGCGGCGAAGATAAGCAAGAATCCAAAAGATAGGGGGATAATAGTCTGCGGTTCCGGCGTGGGCGTGGATGTGGTGGCGAATAAATTTAAAAAGGCGCGTTCGGTTTTAGGGTTTTCGCCCGCTCAAGTCAAAGCCGCCAGAACCGACGACGATGTTAATATTTTAAGCTTATCGGCCGATTTTAAGGGTGGGCAAGAAGCGGCAAAGTTAGCGGGAATCTTCCTGGAGACTCCCTTTAAAAAAGCGCCCCGTTTTAAGCGCCGGTTAAGAAAAATATCAAAAATTGAGGAAGACTGATTTATCCACAGCCGAAGGGCTTTTAAAGTTTAAATATGTTAATATAAAAGTATGGATAATCTAAATCAAAATTATATGCCGGGTCAAAATCAAATGCCGAACAACCAGCCGCAGAATGGCGGCGTTCCTCCTGTTCCTCCGCCTCCGAGCGTTAAGGTCAGGACTATGGAGTCCGATTACAAGTCGATGAACGAAAGCGGCGGCCAGCCGCCGGTTCCTGAAAAGGTTATCGTCCCTCCGAGCGACCCGAACGTTAAATTTTCCAATTTCAACGCCCCTTCCCAGGAACCGACTTTCAAGCCGGCGCCGAAATCTTCAAGCGTGCAGCCCTCGATTCCGCCGACTAATATCGCGAAAAAGAAATCGCCCGTTGTTTTAATCATCATATTTTTGGTAATCATCGCGCTGGTCGTAGGAGCTTATTTCGGCTATTCTTATTTCTTTGCCCAGCCTTCCCAGCCGGCAACCGCTCCTACTCCTTTCGTTTCTGTTCCGACGCCCGCGCCGGTAGTCGTTCCGACCTCAACTCCCGCTCCGGCAACCACCACTCCAGCTTTAATTCATAAATCTTTCTTCACG
Source organism: Minisyncoccota bacterium (assembly GCA_036171515.1). Classification (GTDB taxonomy): domain Bacteria; phylum Patescibacteriota; class Minisyncoccia; order UBA6257; family 2-01-FULL-56-20; genus JAMDBA01. The sequence goes on from JAVHRF010000125.1 coordinate 1,043, forward strand.
GTTTCCGCCGTCCAAACTATTCCGGTCAGTTTTAACCCTGCGGACGGGATTCTTGGTCTTAAGACGGCTTTAGTCACGGCTATTTCTTCTAATGCCACTTCCGGCCTTTACGAAGCCGTGGTCAGCGATAAAAGCGGCAACGCTTTAAGCTCTTCGGTTGTTTTGCCTATCATCACCTCTTCGATGCCTTCCAGCTCGGTGGCGGTCTACTTCCAGCCTGATTTTACCTTATTCTTATATAAAGACGCCCAAGGAATTTGGCCAGGTTATGTTCTGGCCCTAAGCTCAACTTCTTCGATGAACTTGGCGCTGGCTTTATCCGCTAAAGTTGAATCGGCTGCCGACCTGGCTAACTTCTACTTGTCCGATCCGGGAACTTTCGCCGCTTTCAAAGACGGCAAGCTGGGAACTTATTCGACCCGCTACGCGGTTTCGGCTAATAAAGACGCCTTCAATTACGGATTTTTCGGAAGCTATCTGATATTAAGCGATTCGTATAATGGCATGAAAGCGGCAGTCGCGAATTTGGGATTGTAAAAATTGGCTATAACCATAAAAACGCGGCTGTGAGCCGCTTTTTTGCGCAAGTCATTTTTGGTTGACGATAGGCTGCCGCGGGTATAGTATTTAAAATAGAAATTTTTAAAAGGAGGATAATTTGAAGGACGAAGGAGAATTCAACGAGCTTATTGAATATCTTAAAACGAAAAATAGCGGTTTTGCAGACAAGCTTCTTGAGCTTTATAAAAACAATCTTGATTTTTTCCATCACGAGATAAAATGCCCGAATTGCGGTAAAAGCAGCAGGATATCTTTCTGGATTTTTATCCTGGAATCACAGCGGGATTATTACGGTTCTTCGCCGGAAGACGTCCGCTGGGCCGACTTGGAAGCCGAGATGTGCCATATGGTTTGCCCTGAATGCAAAGGCGAAATAGGCATATACAGGCATCCTCAGAAAAACGAAATTCTCGGCTCGATTCAGCTTTTTGGGAAAGAAGATTTATTCGCCAAGGTCATAAGAAGGAAAAAGCCAAGATTATGATTTTTAGCCGCTCTATAAGGGCGGCTTTTTGATTTGCGGTTTGTCAGGCGGGCTTTTTCGTGCTATTCTTCTGATAAGAAATTATTTATGGTGGCTATGGTGTAATGGCAGCACTAGAGTCTGTGGCACTCTCGGTTCGGGTTCAAATCCCGATAGCCACCCTGGCAGAATTTTATAAAATATCTTTATTCATAAAGAGTTTTTGAGTTCTAACCTAATAAAAAAAATGAAAAATAATACAGCGGATGATCAAGTCGTCCTTAGATTTAATAAGGTCTCTTTTGAGTACGGCCGCAAGACGATTCTTTCTGAGGCGGATTTTTCGGTGCGCGAAGGATCAAAAATCACGCTCATGGGACAGAACGGCGCCGGAAAAACAACCATCTTTCAATTGATTATGAAAACGCTGGAGCCGGAATCCGGCACTGTCGCGACGAGGAATAATGCAACGATTGCGACCGCCAGACAGGTAATCCCTCGCGACCAAATAAATCTAACGGTAAAAGAATTTTTCGAGAAAGCGTTCAAGTCGACCGTATACGACATCGAGCCGAAAATCGATAAAATACTAGAAGTCGTCCATCTCGCGGCTCCGCAGGACAGGACTTTAAAAACATTCTCCGGCGGCCAGCAGGCGAGGTTGCTTTTAGCGCAAGCCCTGATTCAAGACCCGGACATTTTACTTCTTGACGAGCCGACGAATAATCTCGACAAAGAGGGGATATCGCACCTTACGAAATTTATTATCGATTACACGAAGACGTGCATCGTTATTTCTCATGACGCGGATTTTTTAAACTCATTCACGCAAGGAGTCCTTTATCTCGATATTTTCACCCATAAAGTAGAACAGTATATGGGCGATTATTTCGATGTAGTGAAAGAAATCTCGGCGCGGCTTGAGCGCGAGCGCGCGAAAAACGTCCGGCTCGAAAAAGATATTGAGCACCGGAAGGAACAGGCCGGTTTCTTCGCGCAGAAAGGCGGCCATATGCGCGACGTGGCGCGAAAAATGAAAGAAAAAATAGAAGAATTAGAAGGCGAAGTGGTTGAAGTGCGCCGTGAAGACAAAACCATCAGAAATTTCATTATCCGCTGCCAAGAAGATTTGAGCGGGCGGATTCTTGATGTCAAATCCGTCTCTATCGTAAAAAATCATAAGCTGGTTGCGAAAAAAGTGGATATAACGCTGAAGAAAAAAGAGAGGCTGATTATCAAGGGTCCGAATGGCATCGGGAAAACAACGCTTCTTGAAAAGCTGGTAAGCGGTCACGCAAAGGGAGAATATATTGCTTCCGATGTCCGCATCGGTTATTACCGGCAGGATTTTTCGACGCTTGATTTTGACGCGACCGTCTACGACGCGCTGGTTGACGCGATGAAAGACGCGGGAACTGAGCAAGAACTTCGCTCCGTAGCCGCCGGATTTCTTCTTGATGCCGAAATTCTTAAAACAAAAATAGGCTCGCTCTCTGAAGGCCAAAAGGGCCTTGTTGCTTTCGCGAGGCTTGCGCTTCTCCGTCCCGGGCTGCTTATTCTCGATGAACCCACAAACCACATTAATTTCCGCCATATTCCCGTGATAGCGAAAGCTCTCGACCAATATGAAGGCGCCATGATTCTTGTAAGCCACGTTCCTGACTTCGTGAAGCAAATTAGAATCGATTATACGCTCGATTTGGAGGCGCTTTAAATTGGCAGGGTAGGGTAAAACCTGATATGATGATGTTAATCCTGAGGACGCAAATTCGGGATATAAATAAACTTATCTTGCCGCCGGATTATCACTCTAACGTCCTCCACTATTCGATCCATGGAATCAAAAGAAAACTTTTTGCACGGAGGGGATAAGGCTCCGGAAAGGATTAAGGAGAGGTATTTGGCTTCGCCAAAAATAAATAATCGGCGTTTTGGGGCCGGCGAGAGTGTCCATCTCTATGAAATTGAATACGAAAAAATCGGGGATGTCGTAAAAATGGTGCCGGGCTCTATGAAAGACCTGGGTCCGGTGACCGAAGAAGAAAAGGCGAGAATTGAAGCGGAAGAAAGAGAGAAAAACCGAAAGTAAATTTTTCATGAAAATAATAGACGGCAAAAAGATTGCCGCTGAAATTATCGGTGAGCTGAGCAAAAGGCCGAAAATCAAAAAATATTTCGCGGCCTTTTTAATTGGAGATGACGAAGCTTCGTTCGGGTTTTTAAAGCTGAAAGAAAAAACAGCCAAGGAGTTGGGAATTGATTTTCGGATATATAGGTTTCCTGAGGACGTTAAAAATGACGAATTGCGGAAAAAAATCAGAATAATTTCGGGGCACAGGAATTGCGTCGGCGCAATTGTCCAGCTTCCGTTACCAGAGCATTTAAATCGCCATTACGCCCTAAATGTGATTCCGACGGAAAAAGATGTTGATGTTATCGGCGAAAGGGCTTTAGGCGCGTTTTATAACGGCCGGAGCGAGATTCTGCCGCCGTCGGTCGGAGCCTTGGAAGAAATTTTAAAAAGGGAAAATTATAAACTGGAAGGCAAAAAAGTTGCTGTTGTCGGCCTTGGTTTTTTGGTCGGCAAGCCGATTTCTCTTTGGCTGGAAGGAAAATGCTCTGAAATTTATCTTCTGGACAAAGGAAGTGATTTGGGAATTTTAAAGCAGGCCGACTTGATAATTTCCGGAGTTGGGCAGGCGGAAGTTATAAAAACAGAGATGCTTAAAAAAAGCGCAGCAGTTATCGATTTCGGCTACAGCGCGCCGTCAGCGCGCTCGCGGACAAACGCGGACTTTACGCTGGCCAGCGCGGAAAAAATAAAGTTATGCGGTGACCTTGATGCCTCCGGCGATCTTTCTAAATTATCTTTTTATACGCCGACACCGGGCGGAACGGGGCCTATTCTTGTGGCTAAAATTTTTCAAAATTTCTTCGACTTAAATAATCCTCGTTGAAAATAAAAGCCCCGTCAAAAAAACGGGGCTAGTTGTTCGAATGGTTGCCTGAACCGGGGCGCTTTCCGGGAAAAATCCTGACGCCAAGCTCAAAGACTACGACTATAAGCAGCATAACGATGTCGCCTATCAGTTTCTCGCTGCCCCAGAGGCATATCTGGGATAGATAGAGAAGGCCGGCGGCAACAAGTAGCTTGTAGGCATTTGTTGAATTTTTAAAGAAATAGGGAATAGTCGATAAAGCGACGGAAAGAATCAGTCCCCAAACGGCTTGTCCGGAAACGAATAATTGGCGGGCGAAGAAAAAAATTATTATCGATAAAATTAATTTAAAAATGTCAGTGGCTTTGCCGCGCATTTCCGTTTTCCTCCTTTTTGATTTTTAAAGCTCTCTTATTTTTTTATATCAAAAATTAAGCTAGTTTTCAACTGGCTTAAAAATGCGTATAAAACCGGTCGAGAAAACTATTCTATGCAGCAGTCGATTACTTTTTTAACTAAGTCGCCAAGTTTTTTCATAACGCCCGAAGGTTCGGGGTCGTGCCGGTTCAGCGCTCCGCCGTCGATTTTTTTGGCGTCGCCGATGCTTATCAGTTTCAGGTTTATTCCCCAAAACAAGGAATAAAGATTGTAGGCTTTTTTAAATAAGTCCTCGGCGGTTTTTTTGTCGCCGGCAGACTGTTGTTTTGTGCCGGTTTCCAAGAGCCGCATCGTGGCGGCCAAAAGGTGCTTGGAGATGCACCAGGTTTCGCCTTCGGTTTCTTTGACTATTTTTTTGAGCAGGTCCTTGCGGATTTCCCGGACTTCCTGGAGCAGGTCGAAATATTCGCTTTTTCCGGTTTTCGCGCCGGTGAAGAAAAAGTGCTCCTCAATGCTGACGAGGTTCATGATCGCGATAGACAAATCTTCGTCGCTGGACAGGTCCAGCTTTTCTTTGTGCTTGAGCTGGTCGAATTTCCGGAGCAGCTCCTCGGCGTTTTTAATCGGGTTTTCTTCTGTCATAGTTAAAATATATCAGATTATCGCCTCGTTAAAAAGTAAAAAATCAGGCTGAAAATCAGAAGCGCAATTATCGGCATTACTACTTTTTGGAAATTAAAATATGGCTTGCCTCCGTTCTTCTTTTTTAAAACAGGATAACTAAGGGCGGCAGCCAGAAAAGCGGCGCTGCCGACAGTGATGCCAAGAAGCAATTTATCCACGCCCCAGATTTTATTGAGGGGGTGGTTGATGATGCCTGGAATAAAAAATAACGGCAGGACGACCAAAAGGTAATAGCCGATAACGGTAATTATTTTTCTCCCCCAAAAATAAATTTTTTTCAGTTCGAGCCAGTCAATTGTCCAGATAATCAGCGAGACCGTCAGGCCGCCAATCCAGACGCCGGTGATGGTGTCATCCACTCCGAGCCAGCGCGAAAGGCCAACGCCGGCAACGACGGCGACGGTGCAAACGGGGCAGACCGCCAAAGCGGGAAGAGCGGCCGAAAATCCCAAAAGCGTTAAAGCTATAGCGAGTTTTTTGTTCATTTTTGGCTATTATAGCAACTTGCCGATTTATTTCAATTGCCTGTCGCCGCTTTTCGAAAAAAATCTATTTTTCCGTAAAAAACGGGAGTGGCAAACCCCCCTAATTTTTCTAAAAAAGTTAGGAGGGTAAATTTGAATCCCGTTTAATTTGTGATATGATAAGCGAAGATTTTAGATTGCCGATGTAGCTCAGTGGTAGAGCAACGCTTTCGTAAAGCGTGGGTCGTCGGTTCAAATCCGACCATCGGCTCTGGAGGAGTCGCATTGCGCCTCTTCGGCGCATCCGCCGGCGAGGCGGAAGTGGTTTAAAAAATAATGTATTATTTTTACGTTTTGCGATTTAGAAAAAATAAGAAATTATACAAGGGATTTACAAATGATTTACGAAGACGAATCGCAGAACATCGGCACGGCGATTCTAATTTTACTTCCAAAAATGGGGAATTTGATTTAATATTTTATGAGGCTTATCTTGATAAAAAAGACGCTAAGTCTGCCGAAAGGTATTTTAAAAGTGGTCACGGGCGTGAAATTTTAAGAGATAAGTTAGCTAATTATTTAGGAGGAGTCGCATAGTGGTCTAGTGCGCTCGCTTGGAAAGCGAGTATGCCGAAAGGCATCGCGAGTTCGAATCTCGCCTCCTCCGTTAACGATTTATAAAAGCGGTTATTTAAACCGCTCTTATAAATCATCTAGTTAGCAAGGGAGATTCGAACGGCGGAGCGATTTTTACCAGCAGGTAAAATGAGTGAGCCGGTGCCCAGGCCTTTTTCGAGCGACGGCGAGAAAAAGAGTCGCGGGCGAATCTCGCCTCCTCCGCAGGTTTGGACGCAGGTTCGAGGGACCGAAGCGGAATACCATATGAATTAGGACGTTATCTTGCTATCTAATATCGTTCGACCTAAAATTTAATCAATGGGCGTTTTGATATCTTCGATCTTATTGATTATTATTGCCGACGGCGCAGTCTCGGCGGCGGAAGCCGCCATATATTCCGTGCCGATACATAAAGCTAAAATTTACGCGGAAAAATACCGCGCCGGGAGAACCCTGGTTTTACTGAAAGAATCGATGGAGAAGCCCATCACTACGCTCATCGCTCTATCAAGCATTATAACGATTGGCGGAAGTTTTTACGCGGGGTTTTTGGCGACCAAGATATTTAATAATTATTGGATAGGCATTTTTGCCGGATTACAAACTTTTTTACTGATGATATTCGGGGAAATCATACCC
>JAVHRF010000126.1:0-1734 GCA_036171515.1 Minisyncoccota bacterium
GCCGGCGGCTTGAGGGCGAAAGTTTGCCGACCGAAATCGAAAAGGCGAGGCGCGAAATAACCAGCCTTGAAGTAGAGAAGCAGGCGATTTCCAAAGAAAACCACAAAAGCGGCGGCAAAAGGCTTAAAGAAATAGAAACAAAACTAAAAGAATTCAAATCAGAAAACGAAGAGCTTTCCAAAAAATGGAAATCGGAAAAAGAAAAATTCGAAAAGCTCCATCAATTGAGGCAGAAAGTCGAAGACCTCAAAAAAGAATCGGAAATGGCGGAACGGAACGGCAATCTCGAAAGGGTGGCGGAAATAATTTACGGCGAGCTGCCTCAGGCCGAGAAAGATTTTCGGAATTTCGAGAAAAAACATTTCGGGCGGCAGCCAAAAGCCAAAAAGTCCCAAAGCTTCCTAAAGGAAGCCGTTGACGCCGAAGATATCGCTGCGGTCGTCGCCCGCTGGACAGGAATTCCGATTTCAAGGATGCTGGAATCCGAATCGGCGAAACTTTTAAAAATAGAAGAAGTGCTTTCCAAGAGAGTTGTCGGCCAGGAAGAAGCCCTTAAAGCGGTGGCTTCGGCCCTGAGGCGTTCTCGTTCCGGCCTTTCGGACGTTAACCGCCCATTCGGTTCGTTTATGTTCCTCGGTCCGACCGGTGTCGGCAAAACCGAACTGGCCAGAGCGCTGGCGGGATTTTTATTCAACGACGAAAAAGCGATGGTCAGAATCGATATGAGTGAGTATATGGAGCGGCACTCGACCGCGCGGCTTATCGGTTCTCCGCCGGGCTACGTTGGCCACGAGGAAGGAGGCCAGCTGACGGAAGCGGTCCGCCATCGGCCATATAGCCTAATACTTTTCGATGAAATCGAAAAAGCGCACTCAGAGGTATTTAACCTTTTGCTCCAAGTTTTGGACGACGGACGCCTGACCGACAGCAAAGGAAAAGTTATTAACTTCAAAAATAGCATCATTATTATGACTTCCAATGTTGGCAGCCAATACCTTAAGGCGATGTCTTCTTTGGGCTTCAACGTCAAAGAAGAGGACGCTTTCAAAAAACAAGAAGAGGATTACCGGGAAAAAATAACTTCAAGCTTAAGGAAAACTTTCAGGCCGGAGTTTTTGAACCGGGTCGACGATATCATTATTTTCAATCCTTTGAGGCCGAAAAACATCGAAAAGATAGCTGAAATTCAGATTCAGGAAATCCAAAAAAGGTTGGAGGCTCACCGCATTCAGATGGTTATCGAACCAAGCGCGAAAAGTTATCTGGCTAAAGAAGGGTTCGACGCGGATTTCGGCGCCCGGCCGCTTAGAAGATTGATTCAAAAATCTTTGGTTGATAAGCTGGCGGATAAAATAATTAGAGGCGAATTAAAAGATGGCGACAAAATTAAAATCGGCTATAAAGGCGGTTCCCTGGTCTTTAGCCGCTAAGGCGGCAATAATCGGAGGAGTTTGGCTCTATCTCCCTTTTTGGTTTTTTATTTTAGCCGCTTTGTATTTTTATCTTGTTCCGCTTTTCCGCCCTTTTAAATTTCTGGCCGCTTTTTTGATTTTTTTGATATTGGCGTGGTTTTCGCCTTTTTCTTGGGGAGCGGCCGTGGCCTTGGCTTTAATTTACGCCCTGATTTTAGGGGTGAAAGATTTAATTTTCATCGACCGCCGGTTTGTTTACGAAACTCTGGTTTTCTTTTTATTTTTTCTGGCTTTCGCCGTTTATTTTCTGAATTACCGCTTC
>JAVHRF010000127.1:0-1725 GCA_036171515.1 Minisyncoccota bacterium
GTGATGGTGATTCCACGCTCCCTTTCCTGTTCCATCCAGTCCATAACGGTCGTTCCTTCGTGGACTTCGCCGATTTTATGGGAAAGTCCGGTATAAAAAAGAACCCGCTCGGAAACGGTTGTTTTCCCGGCGTCAATATGGGCGACAACGCCGATATTTCTTATCTTGTTTAAAGGATGAGATCGCATCTGGTTATTTAATTAACGGTTATGCGAAGTGGGCGAAAGCGCGGTTGGCTTCGGCCATTCTGTGAGTGTCCTGTTTTTTCTTGATGGCCGTTCCTTCATTTTTGGAAGCGGCGATAATTTCGGCTGCCAGCTTTTTATGCATCGGCTTGCCTTTTTGGCTTTTGGCCGCTCCGATAATCCAGCGCAAAGCCAGGATAAATTGCCTCTCGGCAGAAACTTCCCGCGGAATCTGATAGTTAGCTCCGCCAACTCTTTTTGAGGCGACTTCCAAAAGCGGCGAGGCGTTTTTAACGGCCTTCTCGAAAACAATGACGGGGTCTTCTTTGGTGGTTTTTTTGATTTCGTCCAAAGCTGAGTAAATTATTTTTTCAGCCGTCGCTTTTTTGCCGTCCCTCATCACGTAATTTATCAGCCTGCTTAAATCAACGCGCCCATAAACCGCGTCTGCCGGATGATGCCTTTTATAATTCGCTTTTCTCCTCATTGTTTATTTGGGCCTTTTGGCGCCGTATTTTGACCTTTGCTGTTTCCGGTTTTCTACTCCGGTTGCATCCAAAATACCCCTGACGATATGATACCGGACGCCCGGCAAATCTTTTACCCGACCGCCACGGACCAAAACAATAGAGTGCTCCTGAAGAGTGTGCCCTTCGCCCGGGATATAAGCGGTAACTTCCATTCCGTTGCTTAAGCGCACCCTCGCCACTTTACGCAAAGCGGAGTTCGGTTTCTTTGGAGTCGTGGTAAAAACTTTCAAACAGACGCCCCGCATAAAAGGCGACGGCGAATCAACGGGCTTGTTTTGGATGCTGTTGAAATAATAAGACATCGCAACCGACTTGGCTTTCTTTGCCAAGGGCGAACGCTTATGTTTGATTAATTGTCTGATTGTCGGCATATAGTAAAGATATTAAGAAAATCAAAATAAAATGTCAACAAAATTTATCCTCTATTTATTAAATGACCAAAAGGTAGGCGCTTTAGCTACGATTTAAAATATCGTGAATCGATTTCTCGAAACGCTCCAGGTCATTTTTGATTTGCCATAAAAGCTCCTCTTCTTCGGTTGTTCTTTCGGTTTTTTTTGGCTTTTCAATTAAATCGTTGTATTTCTTAATGTCCTTTTTAAGAATTTCAAAATTTCGCGAAGCATTTTTGTCCATAAATTTAGCAATATTGGAATTATTCCCTTTTATTGGAAAAATTTTGCTTCTTGCGTATGAGATAACAGCGTAAAACAATATAAATAAAATAATCAAAAATATAAGCGCGATGGGCCAACTTATAACGGACGATCCGATTATTATGAATTCTTGGCTGACTAAAACGTCGTATTTTTTGGTCGGCAAGCTTTGAGCTCCTCGGCTATCAGTTGCCGTTGCCCATAGCTGGTAATTTCCCGAATCAATGCCCGTGCCTATAACGGTAAAATTGCCATCTTGATCGCTTACTCCCGTAAAAGATTGGGAGAGCCTGTCCGAGTGTAGCCGTTCGGCGGATCGAGGTCGGTCAGCCGCACCTTGCCCTTGAACGTGGC
>JAVHRF010000128.1:0-1711 GCA_036171515.1 Minisyncoccota bacterium
ATACGGCTACTTCCTCGCCCAACTGCTTTCATCCCCAAAATTTTGAAGGAACTTTTGTCGGTCCGGTTAACTTAAGAAACGCTCTGGCCCAGTCGATGAACGTTCCGGGCGTGAAAGTCCTTTATCTGGCCGGATTAAATGACGCGCTGGACAATCTCCATAAATTCGGCATCACCACCCTTAACGACCCCAGCCGCTACGGCCTGTCCCTTGTTTTGGGAGGAGGAGAAGTAAAGCTTGCCGACTTAGCCGAGGCCTATTCAGTTCTGGCCGAAAACGGCGTTAAAAACAGCCAAACAATGGTGCTTAGCGTCAAAGACAGCCAGGGAAACATTTTAGAATCCTACCAGAACTCTTCTTTGAGCGTCGCCGACCCGCAATACGTGGAAATGGTCAATAACATTCTTTCGGACGCCGGCGCCAGGAGCGCTTTATTCCAAAACAGCATGCCTTTGACCGTTTTTCCGGGCTACGACGTCGCGCTTAAAACGGGAACCACCAATGATTACCGCGACGCCTGGTCGTTCGGCTACACGCCGTCTCTGGTTGTAGGTGTATGGGTCGGAAATAACGATAATACTCCCATGCAAAAAAACGGCTCGAGCATTCTGGCCGCCGTTCCTATCTGGCACAAGTTTATGGCTAACGCCCTGAAAAATTATCCGCCTCAGACTTTTGACCGCCCGAACCAAGCCATTGCCGACAAGCCGATTTTAAACGGCGACTACCTGGCCAACAACCAAATCCACAATATTCTTTATTACGTTAACCCCTCCGACCCTTTGGGCCCGCCTCCCGCCAATCCCCAAAGCGATCCCCAGTTCAATAATTGGGAGACGCCGGTTTTAAACTGGGCTAAGGAAAATTTGCCCAACTTCAGCGCCTTTAACCAGACAAATCAGGCGGCAAACCAAACCTCTTCTTCTTTGAGTATAAGCATTATCCAGCCCTCCGGCGGCTCGTTTATAAGCAACGTCGTTAATCTGCAGGCTGAAATAAAATCGAGCCAGCCAATTTCCAAAATCACGGTGCTTTTTAATAATCAACCGGTAAAAGAATTTTACGGGAATTTCGGAACCGATTACACCCTTAATTACAGCTTTGCCCCAAGCACGATTAATCTTCAAAATTTATTAGAAATTCAAGCCCAGGATTCGGCCGGAAACCAAGGCGAAAACCAGATAATTGTTTACTGATTAAATTCCTAAATTTTATAATCTTATTCTTATTCCTAATTGCTAACCGCTAAATCCTATATCCTGCCTCTTATTTCATTATCGGCATCAACAAATAAATAAACGAATTGTCGGTGGCCGATTTTAAAAGAGTGGGTTTATTGCTGCCGTTCAGCCCCAGAGAAACTTCTTCCCCCGCCCTGACGGCTTTTAGCCCGTCGATAAAATATTGCCAATTAAAGCTTATCTCCACCGATTCGCCCTTAATTTTAGCGCCCAAGAAATAGTTGTTCTCGCCGACTACCTGGTTATTGGAAAATATTTCCAGGTTTTTCTTTTCTTTCGAAATTTTTATTTTTACTTCGTTGCTTTGGTCGCTAAAAATTCCCGACACTCTCAAAGCCTGTATCGTTTCCTGCCGGTTTAAAACAACTTCCGTGCCGAATGATTTTGAAATTATCGATTCGTACTCCGGATAATTTCCTTCGATTAGCCTGGAAATCAAATTAAGCTGTTTGGTTTTAAATACTATCTGG
>JAVHRF010000129.1:0-3046 GCA_036171515.1 Minisyncoccota bacterium
AAGCGGACTTCCAGAGAATAATTTTGGCCGGCGGCGTAATCGAGAGCCCTGACGTTGTGTTCAAAAACGGTATAAATATGATGTTTGTTTTGGCCCACTCCCAAGCCAGCTCGAAGCTCAGGCAAAACGTATTGGAGTAAGTCTAAGTCTTCGAGCATTAAAATTCCTTTGACGGCCTGGCGGCACATTATTATTTTTACCAGTTCCTCCCTGATCCTTTCGGCGGCAATACTCTCCAGGTTTTTGGCGTTTTCTTCTATTGCCCGGCGGGTTTCCATTTCTATTTGCCAAGATTTTCCGGTTTCCTTGGATGACGACGAATTCAATTGGGTGTTAAAGCGGACGGCGCGCATCAGACGGAGCGCGTCTTCATTGAATCTCGCTTCCGGATCGCCGACGGCCCTGATTATTTTGTTTTTTAAATCAATCTGGCCGCCGAACGGGTCAATGGCTTTCCAGTCGGTTATGTTTTTTTTATCATCTACTTTTTCCAAAGCGATGGCGTTGACGGTAAAATCCCGCCGCGCCAAATCTTCCTCAATGGTCTCGGCGAATTTTATTTCGTCGGGGTGTCGTTTATCGGTGTATTTTCCTTCCAGCCGGAAAGTCGTTATTTCGAGTATTTTTAATTTCGGGTCGGCGGCTCTTGTTTTCACGCCTACCGTTCCGAAATTATTTTCGTAAACGCTGTCGGGAAATATTCTTTGGATTTCCTCCGGCTTGGCGCTGGTGGCGATATCCCAGTCTTTCGGCTCGGTGGCGGATTCTCCGGACGCGGCTAAAAGCAAATCGCGGACGCATCCGCCGACGAGATACGCTTTAAATCGGCTCCCTTCCAGTTTTTTGATGGCGTCTATAACTTCTTGGGGGATGTTGAATTTCATTATTTATAATTGAGTTCGCTTCGCTCACATAATTACTTTGCTCGGTAAAAATAAATGTCTCTGACCTTTATTTCTCCCTCGCTAGTAATTATAATCTATTTAAGGAGAAAAGCTTTTCGACAGGCTGAATTTGCGGATTAGAAGTATTCTTGCCCGATTGTTCCTGCGGCGAAGCTTACTTGCCCGCCAAAGGCGGACAAGCCCGCCGTTTTATAATTAATGTCCCCGTAGCTCAACTGGATAGAGTACTTGGCTTCGAACCAAGGGGTTGCAGGTTCAAATCCTGCCGGGGACACATTTTCTTTATCATGAAATTTTCAGAAAAAAATATTGTTATTTCTGTGCTCGATAAGACTTTTTACAGAAAGCCGAGGATTAAAAATTTAAGAATCGTAAGTTTTCCGGATTTATACGGTTATTTAAATAAGGAAGAAATAAATTTTATAAAATCGTTTTTGAAGATAAATCCAAAAAAATTTGGATTTCAGGGGAAGTATTTGGGAAAATCAAAAATTCCCCGCGGCCTTGTTTTGATAAAAAACCAAAAATACAAATTCGGCGGGGAAACCAAAGTTATTTCTGGCCAGTATCTTTTGCGGAAAACTTATGGAGCTTACAAAAAACTTAACGCCGCGATGGAAAAAGAAATAAAAACGGAATTATTGATCACTTCCGCTTACCGCTCGCCCGCCTATCAGGCGATAGTCTTTTTCCATTACCTAAAGCTGTACGGTTTCGATTTTAAACGAACCGCCGAAAGAGTGGCCTTTCCTTATTATAGCGAACATAGCGATCTAAAATCGCCAGCTGTTGATTTTATGGCGAAAAGCGCGGCGCTTCGGGGCGAAGGCAGCGATTCTTTTGATAAAACCGAAGAGTATGAGTGGCTTATCAATAATGCCGAGAGATTCGGCTTTAAATTGTCTTATCCGAAAAGGAATAAAAAAGGCATAATCTTCGAGCCGTGGCATTGGCGCGCTAGATAAAGAGGGCGCGAATTTGTGTGGGCATTCTTCTGACGGTATTTTTCCCGTTCTTGGTGAAAGAGGACTTATCGGCCAAAAACCTGGCGCGGAAGGGATTCGCCGCCGCACTTGTCGCGTTGGGCGTTATTTTAATAAGCCAAATCTAAGCGCTCGGGCCGCTTCTGCCGTTTATAGGCTTGTTTCCTTACCGAATCAGCCTTATTTGGGCAAAAATTAGCCCAAAAAGTTATCCACATACGGCGGGGCTGGCGCCCTGAAAATCTGTTAAAATTAAATAAGAAAGGTCGATTTTAATAAAAACTAAAAATTAATGATTATTCAATCCTGGACAGATGTTGTGGTCAGTTCTCTGCAGAGCCTTTGGATTACCCTGATAGGATTCTTGCCGGCCTTGCTCGGCGCTTTAATAGTTCTTATTATCGGCTTAATCGTTGCCGCCGGTTTAGGCGCTTTGATAGAAAAGTTGTTTGACTTAATAAAGCTCGATGCCTTCTTGGCGAAGATTGGCTTAGAGCCTTATTTCCAGAGAGCCGGCTTGAAACTCCGTGGCGCCCGTTTCTTGGGAAGATTAGTCTACTGGTTTATCGTGATTGCCTTCCTTTTGGCGGCTTCCGATATCCTGGGATTCTACTCTCTTTCCGCGTTTATCAGAGACGTCTTAATGTATATTCCGAACGTCATTATGGCTGTTCTGATTATATTGGCGGCTTTGGTCGCCGGTAATTTTACCAGAAAAGCGGTAAAGGCTTCCGTAATGAGCTCGAAATTGCACGGAGCCGATTTCTTATCGACCGTTACATGGTACGCCTTCATCGTTTTCGGATTAGTGGCGGCTTTGAACCAACTCGAAGTCGCGACTTCCCTCATTAATGCCGTTGTTACGGCATTCGTGGCGATGATTGCCCTGGCTGGCGGCTTAGCCTTCGGCCTTGGCGGAAGAGATTACGCCTCTCACTTAATCAGCAGATTCAAGGAGCACGTTGAAGGACAGAGATAGAAATTGTGCCATAAACAGGCGTGAAAGTTTAGCATCTTAACTAAAAAACCGCTTTGTGAGGAAGCGGTTTTTTAGTTAAGATTGTTTTTTGGTTTGGATTTCTTTATCTCTTAGAAGTTTAATAAAGACAAATGGTTTGAGACAAAACAAATCCGGAGGCGGGGGGGGGGGGGGGGGGG
>JAVHRF010000129.1:3056-7452 GCA_036171515.1 Minisyncoccota bacterium
AAAACAAACCCGGCGGCCTGCCGGCGCCGGCAGGCGGGTTCGCTAACAGAATAGGAAATAACCAATAATTTGACTGAACTTCTAACGGGATTTATCATTAATAATGTGAAAGTTTTGATATCGGTTATTTTATCCATTCTAATGATTTTTTTGGGATTTCAAGCCGTTTCGTTTTGGCTCAGGAGGAATACCGCCTCTCAGCAGCTGCAAAGCTATCAGGAAGCGCTGGCTAGTTCCACTGATAATTTGGCGAGCCTGAAATCAGACCTCGAATATTATTTGAATCCGGTTAATTTCGCGAAAGAAATCAAAGACCGTTTTAATTACCGCCAAGCCGGCGAAAAAATGATTATTATCGTTCCTCGATAAAAATGAAAAACATTAAATTATCAAAACCGTTAAAAATCATCCTTATCGTTATTTTTGTCGTGCTTATTTTAGCCGCCTTAATCAGTGCCGGCTATTATCCTATCGCCGCCGCCAACGGTAGCCTGATAACCGCCCATCGGTTCAGGATTAATTACGAAGCGGCATATAATTATTACCAAAAAGCCGCCAAGCTTTATAATTCAACTTCCACTTTCAACGCCGGCGATTTCCAGGCGGCTATTTTCAGCCAGCTGGTTAACAACGTTTTAATCGAAAACGAACTTAAAAAAGAGCTGGGCGGAAATTTTAACCTGGTTTTAAATAATAAGCTCAAAGATATTAATGAAAGCCAAAATTTGGAAAATGAAGTGGTAAAAATTTATGGCGTTGATTACCCGACGTTTAAGCAGGAAGTTTTTATCCCGGAAGCCGAAAAAGATATTTTAACCGGACGGCTGTTTTTAAGCGGGCAGAAATTGGACGACTGGCTGAAGGGTGCCAGAAGTTCGGCGCACGTCATTGTCTTATCTCCGAATTTTTATTGGGACGGTCAGGAGATAAAGGCGAAATAAATTCCGCAGCATGCGGATGTAAAAATAAAAATGAGCGCCGAGGCGCTCATTATTTGTTTTCTTTTAATTTGTTTTTCAGGTCATTCAGGGTATTTTTTTCGCTTAATTCAAAGTGGGTTGCTACAACAACGTTGTTATAGCTCTTATTTCCGTCTATGTTTGTCTGATGGAGATTTACTATCTTGAATATTTTTTCCGGCATAAATCTCATCGCCATTCTGGTTTGCGCGACGTCCCACAAAGATCCCTGGGAAGCTTTATTCCACCATGCACGCACTTCGTCGGCCCAGATAATATCGTCTTCGTGTTCTCTGACTATTCTTAGGCCGATTTCATCCTGCTGGTTGGTGTCGCGGAACGGACACCTCATGACGCAGCCGTTTTTTTCGAGCAAGTGGACGTAATCAAGGATATCCTTCTTTTCTTCTTCGGTTATGTTTCTGACCGAACAAATTATATATATTTTTTTACCAACTATTTTTCTCCTTTCCGGTTTTTAAATTGCTGAAATTATTATACAGGCAAAACTTTAAGCTTGTCCAGAGGGACCGGAAATCATTGACTTATTTTTGTTTTTCCGCCAATATTTAGGTAGGAAATTGAAAGTTTAAAAAGGAGTAACTATGAAGAAAAAGAAGGACGAGAAAAAAGACGAGCTGAAGAGATTCCTGGAGTTTGCTTCTGCCCCAAAAACAGGCGAAGAGCTCAAAAAAGAGTTCGGGAAAACAGAGAGGATCAGGGAGCTGATAAAAGAAGCCAAGGCGGCCGGAGAATACAAAATCCGCCGTTCCGGCAGCAAGATATACTTCGAGAAAATATCACCTTTCGACGTTGAGTCCGCCGTTAAAAGCAGAGCGTTTAAAACGCAGGAGGCCTACGACGAGAGTGGGGGGTTCTTTGTGCCCGGGAGGCTTATCGTTTTTTATCCGAAAGACTGGGAAAAAATAAGGATTGTCCCTATAGCGGACGTCTATTGGGGAGAAGCATTATGCGACACGGAAAGGCTGAAAAAGATAATCAAATGGATAAGCAGGGACGAGCACGTATTTGCTTATTTATCGGGGAATATATTTTCCGATAAAATCGCCGCGGGCGACCTTAAGACCAAGGCGAAAGAACTGGAAAAGCTTCTGGAGCCGATGTTCGAAAAAATATTGTTTACGGTTTCCGGTCCCAATGAAGAAAAATTCAGAAAGCTTAAGAAGTCTAAAAAGCTTGAAGAGGGCGGATTCGATCCCCTGCAGAAAATGTTCGGGGGCAGGATAACCAATTTTCTGGACCAGGCTCATGTAGCGATCAAATTTGAAAACTCTTCTCATTTGATGAAAATTTTCGCCATACACGGAAAAAGCGGAGCGATTATAACCGGCGCGAAAGTAAACGCGATATACCGGCTAATAGCATCGTTTGACGCCGACATTTACAGCATGGCAAACCTTAAGACTTCCCATATAGAAAAACCGGAGATAATCACTTTCAGGCCGGACGGACAGGGATTGGATATAAAGAAGGTTTATCTTATATCTCTTCCGACGTTCAGAAAGTATTTTGGCAGCGAAGACGCTGTCAAAGGTAACCCGCCTCCGTTTGACGGCCAAATCAACATAGCGTTTTACGGAAAATCAGGCGACATTCATGTTTATTCGGGGGCGATCAAAAACGAAGAGGAGGCAGTAATATGAAAGAGCCGGTAAAAGGAAAAACGAAGTATTTTGAGTACGTATTTTTTCCCGACCAGTCGTTTATCTACATCAAAGTTCTATCGACGCTGAAAACCGGAGGCGAATTAAAGCTCATTCCGCTCAGCGATATTCACGTCGGTGCCGCGGGATTCAAAGAGGAAAAATTCGCTTCGTTTATCAAGTATATCGCTGAAGAGTCGGTGCTTTGCTTTATTAATGGAGACACCAGCGAGATGGCTTTGCCCGATTCCCCGTCTGGCGTATTCGAACAGACTATGCCGCCGCAAGAGCAGATGATTTATTTGAGGGATCGCCTCGCTCCGATTCAGGATAAAATTTTATGGTCCATTCCGGGAAATCACGAAGAGCGCGTCATAAAAAGGGTTAATATCGATCCTTTGTATTGGGTGCTGATGTCGCTGGGCGGAAATGCCGCAGAAAGGTATTCGCAATTTCCTATAACCGCGACAATCGAGTACGAAAATCACAAGTTTAACTTTTTCGTGCAGCATGGAGCTAGCGGCGCGACAACTCCGGGCTCTAAGATAAACGCAGCTTCCAAACCGCTTCAGTTCATTAAGGACGCCAATTTTATCGTTATGGGGCACGTCCACTCTTCAGACCAAACTATACAGAATCAGTTCGACATCAAGGTTGAAGGAGGCAGGATGACAGTCAGCAAGCGCCCGGTTTACGTTATTATAGCGCCGGCTTTCTACGGGTACTTTAACACGTATGGCGCCAAAAAAGGCTATACACTTCCATCGACCGGAGCAGTCGTTCCGTATCTTTGGAAAAACGGCAAATACGGAGTTTCTTCCTAGTTGCTCAATTTTATTAAAAAATTCATCCCCGGCGCAACGCCGGGGATTTTTTAATGGAGTTTTTATTAAATATTAAATTTTGTTTTAAGTATCCGGAGAATTTCCTGGTGGATTTCTTCGATTGATTTCGACGCGTCTATTCTGGCGTATTTCTTTTCCGGCATTTTTCCGAAATATTCTTCGTATCCCGCGCGGACTTTTCTGTGGAATTCGATGTCTTCAAGTTCAAACCGGTCTTTCTTGCCCGCCGCGACATTCCGTTTTAAGCCTATAGCCGGGTCTAAGTCGCACCAAAAAGTGAAATCGGGAGATATCTTGCCTTTGGCGAATTCATTTAGTAATCCGAATTCTTCAGCCGAACAAACTTTTCTCGCGCAAACCTGGTAGGCGTAGGTGGCCGCGTCGAAGCGGTCGCAGATAACGATGTTCTCTTTATTAAGTTCGGGAATAATTACGCGGTCGACGTGCTGGGCTCTGTCGGCCTCAAAAAGCAAAAGCTCCGCTTTGTAAGACATCTTGTTTTTATAATCGGGATTCAGCAACAGAGTCCTGATGTCGCGGCAGATTGAATCGTTTCCACCCGGTTCTTTAGTTAAAAAAACTCCAGAACCTTTTTCTCTTAAGTGTTCGGCGGCCATCCGGCTTTGCAGTGTTTTACCCGAACCTTCAACTCCTTCAAAAACTATGAATAATTTCATTTTTCCTCCTTTTTTTATCATT
Organism: Minisyncoccota bacterium; assembly: GCA_036171515.1. Lineage (GTDB taxonomy): Bacteria > Patescibacteriota > Minisyncoccia > UBA6257 > 2-01-FULL-56-20 > JAMDBA01. The sequence goes on from JAVHRF010000129.1 coordinate 7,224, forward strand.
AATTTGCTTTTTAAAATATAAATATAATTTCCGAAAAACGCAAAATAATTTTGCAATTATCCCTTGTTCATTATACAATATTTCCATTGGCGATTCTTCTTGATTTGTCTGCCGGAGACGACTCTTCCGGCGAAATTTATTATGGATTTAAGAAATATAGCGATAATAGCGCACGTCGACCACGGCAAAACGACTCTCGTTGATGCCCTATTAAAGCAGTCGGAAGATT
>JAVHRF010000130.1:0-1639 GCA_036171515.1 Minisyncoccota bacterium
CAAGCCGAAAATAAAAAGAAGGGTATAAATAAATGGTGTCATATTTCAATTAAAACTGAACGCAATAAACCGGGTCCGCGCAATCGACTCCGTAAACCGTACCATCAATATCGTCTTTCAAAGAGGAGCTGTAAGCATCTTCAAGCGTTGCGCCTAAAACATAGCCCTGTTTATCCGAGGAATAACCGTAAGAATAACTTTGGCCCGCAGAATCGCTAAGCGGGTCGTTCGGAATAATGGTAATTCCTATAGCATCATTTATTAACGTGCTTCGCAAATCGCTCCAGTTGTTGACCGTCAGATAATTGCCGTTCTTAAGATAATAAAGTTCCAGTGAGTTTTGAACTTCTCTTAAATCCGCCACTCTTCTGGCGTCGCGTCCCCGAGACCTAAAAGAGCCCAAACCTACCAAAACGACTGAAGCTAAAAGCCCGATAATGGCAACAACTATAAGAATTTCTATTAATGTAAAGCCTTTTTCTTTTTTCATAATAATGATTTTCTAATAATTATTTAGTTCGACTTTTAGAATGCTTGGGCTAAATTATATATCGGAATCAAAATTGAAGCAAACAACAAACCGATTAAAACGCCTATACCCGCTATTAAAATCGGCTGTATTAATTCAACCAAATTATTTAACGCGTCATTGACCTCGCGAGTATAAAAATCGGAAACTTTGGATAAAATAGAATCTAATCGTCCGGTCCCTTCGCCTATGGCAACCATTTGACTCACCAAAATCGGGAAATAATATTCGTTTTCCGCCAAAAGGTCTGACAATAATTCTCCGCCCCTTACTCCCTCTGCTATTTCAAGTAAAATATCCCTATAAACGACGTTTCCGATGGCATTCGCGGAAATTCCAATCGCTTGAGTAATTGGGATTCCGCCTTTAATTAAAATATTTGTCGACTCGGCGAAACGGCTGATATAAAGTTTCTTAAAAAGATTTCCGATTATCGGAACCTTCACGCTTATTTCATCTAAAACCGCTTCGCCTTCCAGCGTATGAAAATAATCGGCAATGACGAAAATAAAAACCGCCAATATCAAAAGAACCGCCCACCACCATTGAATTATAAAACTTCCTGTACCTAAAAAAATTTTCGTCAATACGGGCAAATCCATCCCCGTTTCTTCAAACACCGGCGCTATTTGCGGAAAAACCACCACGACCATTATTCCCGCGACCGCAATAAACATAATGACAACTATTACTGGATAAATCATCGCGCTGCGGATTTTGCTTTTCCATATCGATTCTTTTTCCAGATAATCCGCTAAAAATTGCGCCGCCTCTTCCAAATGGCCCGTGATTTCCGCCGAACGTATCATATTCAAATAAAATTCCGAGAATATCCCCCCCTGACGCTCCATCGCCTGCGACAAAGAAAGACCGGCGCCGATATCGGAAGAAATTTGAAAAACCGCTTCTTTCAAAATCTGATTATTTGTTTGCTTATAAAGTGTTTTTAAAACGGTATTTAGAGGAACTTTGGACTCCATTAACGTGGCGAATTGGCGGGTAAAAATCATTAAATCCAAAAATTTTACCCTATTGAAAATCCCCGTCATAAAATCGTACCAGTGGCGTTTTTCCGAACTTTCCAAGCTTAAAACAAAAAGATTATGACCC
>JAVHRF010000131.1:0-1631 GCA_036171515.1 Minisyncoccota bacterium
GGGCAAATGACCAATCCGCAACATAATTTAATAACAATCGGAAACGCCGGCCGGTCGCGCTGGCTTGGTATCAGGCCGACAGTAAGGGGCAGCGCCATGAATCCGGTCGACCATCCTTACGGCGGCGGCGAAGGCAGCCAGCCTCGGGGCACCAGAAGGCCGAAAACTCTTTGGGGCAAGATTACCGGAGGTCGGAAAACCCGCAACAAGCGCCGGGCGTCGAGCAGGCTGATTCTCCAGAGGCGAGCCAAGAAATCCAAAAAATAAAACATGTCTAGGTCATTAAAAAAGGGTCCATACGTCGATCCGCGAATTATTAAAAAAGTAAACAGGCAAAAACCGGCTGACGGCCCAATTAAAATTTGGCAGAGAGCTTCGGAAATATCCCCGGAAATGGTAGGCTACACGTTTTTGGTCCACAACGGCAAAAATTTCATTGAAGTCAAAATCGCCGAAGAGATGGTAGGCTATCGTTTTGGTGAATTTGCTCCCACGAGGAAGTTCGTCAAACATGGAGGAAAAATGCAAAGGGAATTAGAATTAAAATCGGCAGAAACCGCGGTTGCCGCCACCAAAGCCGCTACGGCCACGCCAAAAAAATAAACCATGAAAACACAATCGGCAAAATTAAGGTATTTAAGAATAACGCCGCGCAAAGCGCGTCTGGTTGGCGATTTAATAAAAGGGATGCCGGTCAACGAAGCCGAAGCCCGCTTAACGCTGCTTAGAAAGCGTTCGGCTAAGGCGATGCTCAAATTATTGCATTCGGCAGCCAGCAACGCCAAGAATAACCAAAAAATGAATCCCGATAAATTATTCGTGAAAGAATTGAGAGTTGAACAAGGGCCGATGCTTAAGAGGGTTCTGCCTCGCGCCAGAGGAACGGCGACTCCTATTCAAAAGAAGATGAGCCATATAATCCTGGTTTTAGGGGAGAATCTGGAATTAAGGCCGTCAAAATATAAAGTTATTTTTCCCAAAAAAGTAAAATCAAAAGAGCGCGGCCATGAACACAACCACGAGCACGAGGAAAACAAAGGCGAAGAAAAAATAAAAGAAATCGAGAAAAAGAAGGAAGAGATTAAAAAAGAAGAAAGAAAAGAAACTCCCTCTAATAAGCCCGGCTTTATCCGTCGAGTTTTCAGCTCAAAATCAAGGGCAAGCAAATAAAAACATGGGTCAAAAAATAAATCCATTTTCATATCGTTTAGGAATAAATAAAAACTGGAATTCCCGCTGGTTTGTTAAGGGCGGCTACAAGAAGTTTCTGGAGGAAGACCAGCTTATCAGAAAAACCATCGAAAAGAAAATCAATCTTTCTGGCATAATTTCCATAGAAATCGAAAGGACCGGCGACAATTGCAAGGTTTACATAAAAGTCGCCCGGGCTGGAATGGTTATCGGACGCGGCGGCAAAGGCATAGAAGAGCTGACCAAAGAAATAGAAAAAGCGGTTAAAAAATTAAGGAACAAGAACGCCGGCAACAAAAACAAAAAAGAACAGCAGTCGCCAAGCCTCAGCGTTAATGTCGAGGAGCTGAAGCGAGGCGATGTTTCCGCCCAATATGTTGCCCAGCAGGTTGCTTGGGACCTGGAAAAGAGGCTGCCCTACAAGAAAACCATCAAAAAAC
>JAVHRF010000132.1:0-7206 GCA_036171515.1 Minisyncoccota bacterium
CGCTTTTTCCGGCGTTTTTGAAATTGAAGGCCTTTATACCGGCTATGGGTTAACCGTCGGCAACGCTTTGCGCCGGGCGCTATTATCGTCTTTGCCCGGAGCGGCCGTCACGCAGGTTAAAATAAAAAACGTTCCCCACGAATTCACGACTCTTCCAGGAATAAAAGAAGATTTCGTGGAAATCTCCCTTAATTTCAAAAACTTGAGGTTCAGGCTCTTGAGCGACGAGCCGCAGGTCTTAACCTTGAAAGTCAAAGGCGAAAGAACAGTTACGGGCGCCGATATCGCGCTGAACAGCCAAATAAGCATTATTAATTCCGAAGCGGTCATCGCCACTCTCACTTCCAAGTCAGCCGCTTTTGAAGCGGAGATAACCGTCGAAAGGGGACTTGGATACTCGGCAGTTGAAACCAGGAAAGTGGAAAAATTGCCCATCGGCGTGGTTATGATAGACGCGTTTTTCTCTCCGGTCAAAAGAGTAAATTACGACGTTGAAAATATGCGTGTCGGCGAGTCGACCACTTACAACCGCTTGAAGGTTGAAATCGAAACAGATGGCTCTATCAGCCCTTCGTCCGCGCTGCATAAGGCTTCCAATATTTTGAAAGATCATTTTGAAAAAGCGGGAGAAGTCCAGGTTCAGGAATTTGAAATCGGCGAGACTAAAAAAGCGGCCAAAGCGGCCAAAAAAGCCAAGAAATGAGACACCGAAAGGAGGGCAAAAAATTCCACCGTCTTTCCGGACGCAGAAAATCTTTTTTGCGCGGTTTGGTTAACAATCTAGTTAAAAAAGAAAAGATTGAGACGACGATTGTCAGGGCTAAGGCCATCCGGCCTATCGCCGAGCATTTGATAACTGTCGCCAAAAAAAATAATCTGGCAAGCCGGCGCCTGATAAGCAGCCGCGTCGTTGACCCGGTTGTCGTCAAAAAAATTTGCGACACGCTGGCTCCCCGGTACCAGGAAAGAAAGGGCGGCTATTTAAAAATAACCAAGCTGGGAGTTTTCAGGAAACGCGACGCCTCGGAGCTGGCGCGCATTGAATTTGTTTAACTATGGAATATATTATTGACGCAAAAAATAAAAAATTCGGACGTTTGGCTTCGGAGATAGCCTGTATTTTGCAGGGCAAAAAATCAGTCAAATACAATCCCCGTTTTACCGGAGAAGATAAGGTTGTCGTCCAGAATCTTAAAGATGTTTCTTTTAGCGGAAATAAAATGATAACGAAAATTTACCACCATCACACAGGTTATGTCGGGCATTTGAAAAGCCCTAATTTAGGGGAAGTCTGGGAAAAATCGCCTGAAAAAGTCCTGAGAAACGCTATTTTAAAAATGCTTCCCAAAAACAGGCTTGCCGTCAAACGCCTTAAAAATTTAACTATTTTAAAATAACTATGCCTAAAAAAATAATTGACCACGCAAAAACAGAAAAAAAGATTAAGAAAGTTCCTTACCACGAAACTGTCGGCCGGCGCAAGACCGCCACTGCCAGGGTAAGAATTTGGGAGGGCGGCGGCGAAATCAAAATAAACGGCCGCGAGCTCAAGAATTATTTTCCTTTGGAGCGGTTGCGCAAAAAAACTGTCGCCGCTTTAGATGGTTTGAGTATGAAAAGCAAATTTGATGTCAGCGCGAAAGTTAAGGGTGGCGGTCTCTCGGCGCAAGCCGATGCCGTTTGCCACGGCATCGCCCGGGCGCTGGTTAAAAACGACGCCGGACTAAAAAAACGTCTGAAAAAACTCGGTCTTTTGACCCGGGATTCCCGGATGGTGGAACGCAAAAAGTATGGGCTTAAAAAAGCCCGCCGCGCTCCGCAGTGGAGAAAGAGATAATCAGCTTGCCGCCCCGACGTATCGGGGCGGTTTGCTTTTTAATCGATTCTAAGCTTTAATAATTAAAGTAAATTTAAATATGAAAAGGAGCGGGAAGAATGAAAAGAAAAAAGAAAGGTTTCTGCTGGCTGATGATTTTTTATTTCGAGGCGGTTCCCAAGAAAGCTCTTGATTATGAAACGAAGGCGATAGTCGGAAAAGATTGTCCGAAGTCTTTGATGGCGGTTCAGGTTGAAGACTGGCGGAAAACAAAGCAGAAGATTTACGTAAAGGAAAAAACGGTAAAGAATTTTAAGGTAAAAATAAAAATCGAAAAGGAAATAGTCGAGGGCTATCGCCAGGTAAGTTTCCCCGGCGAGATACCAAAAGACCGGGCTACGAAAGTCGTTGTTCCCGAAAGGCTTATTTCTAAAAATCCATAAAATTAAAGCGGGAGGAATCCCGCTTTTTATATTTTTATTAAAACGCTTGACTCTGCTTCGTGCCTTTGTTATAAACTATTTAGCGTCGGCACATAGCCGACGACTTTGAAAACATAATCCGCTTGCCGGATGGCTAGCGGAAAAGGAGAGAGAAGAAATGAAAAAGAAAGGGATATGGTTTCTTATCGTGGCAGTGGTGGCCGCAATGGCAATGGCTGGCTGCGCTCACACGCAGGCCCAGGAAAAAGACAACAGCTTGCTCAAGGGGAAGGGGCCGGTAACAGTTGTAGTAGTTTACAGATTAACGGTGAAAAACAATACTGCTTATGAAGCTTATGTTGATGTATACGAACCGTATGGCGACATATATATCAGCGCTGACAAATCAGCAAAAGGATTACTGGGCCGGTTTATTAAGCCGGGAGAAAGCGCTTCTTTCAAATGGGAGAGCGCGATACCGCCGCTCGCCGAAGTAGTTGAAGCGACAGCTTTATTTGGGTACGATGGGAATTTTGTGGGTGATGCCAAGAAAAAAGTTTCATACCATGACAAAGAAAGGTCTATTACGTTCAGAGAATGGACGATTTCCGACCGAGATATCAATTATAAATAACAGCAACTTTCGCAAAGCTCTCTTTAGAAGAGGGCTTTTTTATTGCGGGAACTGAAAATAATAAATTTTTCCTTTTTCCAGAACGTAAAGATAATTCAGCGCCGGAAAGTAAGCCGCTTTTGCCGCGGCCGAGATGGTTTGGTAATTTTCGAACTTTTGGTCGTCCAGGCTTAAGAAATTTACTTTGTCGGGATAAACGACGAAGAGGTGGCTGTTGTCGGAGTACCAGGTAAGCCCGCCGGCATTTTTTATGTCAGCCGGAGTGAAGGTTGAATCGAGGGAAGCGTCGCCGCTTTCAAAAATAAGTATCGAATCGCTCTTTAGGGCCGCCACTTGGCTGCCGTCAGGCGAAACCGAAAAGTCTTTAACGCCGCCGGCCATTATGTTTTCCGCGGCCGAAGAATTATCGTATCTCATTAAGATGCCGCTTGATTCCAAAATATAAATTTGGCTGCCGTTAAAATAAACTTTTTTAATTTCGGCATAAATGTTTTTAAGGGCGGGATAAGGAAGGGAGTTGATTTGATATTTGCTAATATCAAAGGCGCCCCAGTAATTTTCCGATTTTACTATTAACAGGCCGGCGTCCTGATTGTCGGCGAAAAATTGGATATTTGAGTTGAGTTTTGGAAAGTAATTTTTGGCAAAGGCGGTGAGGTCAACGGAGGCGGTGGCCGAAGACAAATCGGTTAAATAATAGTTGCCTAGGCTCGGATCGAAAGTCAAAAGATTTTGGTTGTCCGGCGTTTCGCCCAGCAGTTCTCTGCCTTTTATTTTTTGGCCATTCAAAATCAGCTGGCTGCCGATTTTTATCAGCATATTTTCCTGGCCGACAACCCAAAAATCTTTTATTGCCGGCGCCGTTGAAGTCGGGGAGGGAATATAAGCATTGGCTTCCGCTGGCGCCAAAACTATTTTTTCCAATTTGGTGACCATTGAAGGAACGACGGCGGCGGATTGGGAAAAATTCTGGTAACCGGATTCGCTGATATCCAGCTTGTATGAACCGGGCAAGAGATTGTTTATTAAAATTCCGTCTTGGAACAGGCCGGGCTTTTCTTCGGCTCGCCGGCCATCAAGGTAAATTAGGGCGCCGGAAGGGTGAACGCTAATATACAGCCCTCCAACCTTTTCGAGCTTTAATTGGGGGAAAGCCAGACGCCAGCCCTCGGCGTAAAAAATAGTGGCGGAACCCGCGATTAAAAAAAACAGGACTAAGGCGTAAAAGATTATTCGCCGGCTTTTTTTGCTCATTAGTAATTTTATATTCTATTTTTCGGGTTTTGGCAAAAAATAAAACAGGTGCTATAATAAAAATAATCTCGTCCGTTAGATTCCGAATCAAGCAATTGATTTTTCGGGAGGACAACATCTTTTTGGCCTTTGGGCTAAAAATGAGTCCACCCACCTGACTTACAGTCGGGATGTCTGCGGGCGGGATTTTAGTTTTACGAAGAATTTCAATATTTCGCGAATATAATTTATAATTAGTAAATAAATGAAGAAACTGATTGTCGCCAATTGGAAAATGAATCTGCCGCCTTTAGCCGGCTGGAAAAGGAACTGGAAGTCCAAAAAAGCGGACGTCGTAATCGCTCCGCCGTTTCCGTTTATTTCGGAGGTTGGGAAAATAATTTTCGGCGGCGCCCTTGGCGCCCAGAATGCGTTTTGGAAAAATCCGCCGGAAGGGGATGGGGCTTATACCGGCGAAATTTCTCCGCGCATGCTCAGGGCGGCGGGAGTAAAGTATGTGATTTTGGGGCATTCGGAGCGGCGCCGGATTTTAGGGGAGACGGACGAAATTATCAATAAAAAAATTTTGGCGGCATCGGCAGCCGGGCTAAAGGTTATTCTTTGCGTCGGCGAGCCGCTGGAAGTCAGAAAAAAGGGAGTCGTGGCCGTCAAATCTTATGTCGGAAAACAAATCAGCGCTGATTTGCGAAATTTTAAAAATTTATGGTTTTCTAAGCTTATCATTGCTTACGAACCTATTTGGGCCATTGGTACCGGCCGCGCCGCTAAGCCGGAAGACGCCATTCTTATCTCGAGATTTATCAAAAGCCTCGTTGATTCAAAATTCAAGATTAAAAATGTAAGATTATTGTATGGAGGTTCGGTTAATAGCCAAAACGCCAAAAGTTTCTTAAAATTAAAAGAAGTCGACGGCGCTTTGATAGGCCATGCCAGCCTCAGCGCTTCGGGATTTTCAAAAATAATAAAAAATATTTAACGCATTTATAAAATAATGATTAAAGAACCTAAGAATATTCTCTATTACGCGCTTTCGCTATTTTTAATTTTCGCGGTTTTATTCGTGGTTTATCTGATGTGGCTGCTTCCGCGATTCGGCAAGCCGTTTGTCTCCGGAAGGACTATAACCGTCAGCGGGGAAGGGAAGGCTTTTGCCGCGCCCGACATCGCCAAAATTTCTTTCAGCGTTATTACCCAGGGCAAAGACCCGGCGTCGCTGGAGGCGGGCAATATAAAAAAAACCAATGACGCGATAAATCTGATGAAAACCGAAGGCGTTTCGGAAAGCGACATCCAGACGACTAATTACACTATTTATCCGAATTACGTTTACGATAAATACACCCAAACGCAAATCATAGACAGCTACACTTTCAACCAAACGGTTTCCGTAAAAGTCCGCGATTTAAGCAAGGCGGCGGAAATTCTGGGCAAACTTTCTTCTCTTGGCGTCAGCCAGCTTACCGGTCCGGATTTTTCTTTGAGCGATGCCTCGCAGGCTAAATATTTAATAGATGCCGAAAGCCTGGCTTTCGCGGACGCCCAAAGCAAGGCCGAGGCAATGGCTAAAGCCAACGGCGTTCGGCTGGGAAATATAATCAATCTTTCCGAATCCGGCAGTCCTTATCCGGTTTATCGTGGCGTAATGAGCGCGTCGGCCGCCGGCGCCTCGGTATCTCCTATAATTGAAACAGGCACAAACGAAGTCGACGCCAATGTTTCCATAACGTACGAAATCGGCGATTAGGGATTATAATGATGGTTAAAAAAGATTTTATTTTAGTAACGATAATAGGCGCGCTTGTCGGCCTGCTCGTCCAGCCGATTCTGGCCAATTTGGTTGCCGCGCCGTCGCTTTCGGCAAGGGCAATGATATTCTTCGGTTTTTTGGTTATTGCTCCGCTTGCCTTATTTATCGCTTACCTTTTAGGGAAAATCTGGAAAGTTATTTATCAGTTCGCCAAATTTGCCGCTGTCGGCGCCTTGAACACGTTTATCGATTTTGGCGTTTTGAACCTGGAAATAATTTTCAGCGGCATTGCCGGAGGAGCGATGTATTCCGTTTTTAAGGGAGTATCTTTTTTGGCCGCTACTACGAATAGTTTCTTTTGGAATAAGTATTGGACTTTCGGCTCAAGAACCTCGGCTAACACCAAAGAAACTTCCAAATTTTACATCGTAGCCGTTGTTGGTTGGGTTATTAATGTTTCGTTGGCTTCTTTCGTGGTCAATGTGATGTCCCGCCCGGTTTCGATTTCGCCGAACTTATGGGCGAATATCGGAGCCTTAACCGGCGTCGCCGGTTCGTTTTTATGGGATTTTCTGGGATACAAATTTCTGGTTTTTACCGACACGGCAGCCGGCAAGCCGAAGGCCGAGCAGTCTGCTTCGGGCGAAAATAAATAGTTTGACATTATCTGGTTTAGAATTAACATAAAAATATGGAAAACAATTTAAAAAATAATTATCTGGCCATCAGCATAGTCGTAGCCGCGATTTTAATAGTCGGGGCGATTGTCTATGTCGGCGGAAAAAATCATTCTTCGCCGAGCCAGCCGGTCCAGCAATCATCGGGTTCAGTTATGGAACTGACTTCCAGCGATGTTATTTTAGGCAACAAGGACGCGCCAGTTACCTTAATAGAATACGGCGACTACCAATGTCCTTATTGCGCGATGTTCCAGCAGCAAATCGAACCCGCTTTGAATCTCGCTTATATCCAGGCCGGAAAAGTCAGGATGATTTTCAGGGAAATGTCATTTGTCGGAGCGGAATCTCAAATGGCGGCCGAGGCGTCTTACTGCGCCAACGACCAAGGAAAGTTTTGGGACTACCATGATTTGATTTATAAAACGAAATTGAATGATTACACCAATAATTCCGGCAAAGAAAATGACGGCGCCTTAAGCGAGAACGCTCTTCTCAGCTTGGCGAACCAGCTGAAATTAGACCATTCCAAATTCGCCCAGTGTTTAGATAGCAAAAAATACGCCGATACGGTTTCAAGCGATAACCAAGCGGCCCAATCTTTCGGGGTAAACTCGACGCCGACCGTTTTTATCAACAGAAAAGAAATGGCGGCC
>JAVHRF010000133.1:0-1616 GCA_036171515.1 Minisyncoccota bacterium
GCAACGCTTGTTTCGCCAAATTAGCCGGCGTGGAAATAGCCGACGACGAAGCGTGTAAATCCCTAGATACTGGAACTTCCTCCCAAATCAGAGAACAAATCAAAAGCCTCATACCGAATGTGACGCAATAGAATCGCGACAGAATACTCAGAAAACGGCTTGAAAAAGCCGTTTTTCTGTTTTAAGATAGATGGTATGAAATATCACCTCATCACCTACGGCTGCCAAATGAACAAAGCCGACTCAGAAAGAATCGCCGCCGGTTTGGAAAAACGTGGCTATCACCCGACTGCCAGCGCCAAGGAAGCCGATCTTATCGTGGTAAACATGTGTTCGGTCAGGCAATCGGCGGTTGACCGGATTTTCGGCATGCCGATGAAGCTTAGGGGCGTTAAAGCTAAAAAAGTCTTAACCGGCTGTATTTTAAAAAAAGATGGGAAAAAATTTAAAGAACTGTTTGATGAAATATGGGACAGCCAAGCTTTTACCAAGCTTACGCCTAAATGCCAAAATAAGCCTTTAGCCTACGTGCCTATTTCCAACGGCTGCAATAACTTTTGCGCCTATTGCGTCGTCCCTTTCACAAGAGGCCGTTTAAGCTGCCGTCCCCACCAAAAAATCTTAGAAGAAACTCGCCGATTGATTAAAGAAGGCGCTAAGGAAATATGGTTCTTGGGGCAGAACGTCAACGACTACCGCTCTCTTGACGATAAATCGATAAACTTTGCAAAGCTTTTAAAAATGGCCGGCGACCTTCCCGGTGATTTTTCCCTCAGATTCATGTCGCCTCATCCTAAGAATTTCACTTCAGAATTAATTGAAACGATGGCGCGCTCGCCTAAGATTGCTAAATACCTCAATTTGCCGGTTCAATCAGGAGATAATGCGATTCTTAAAAAAATGAAAAGGAACTATACTGTTAAGCAGTATCAAGACTTGGTTGCAAGAATCAGGAAAAAAATGCCAGAAATCAATCTCTCGACCGATGTGATCGTGGGCTTTCCGGGCGAAACCAAAAAACAATTTGAAAATACCGTAAAGTTATTCAAAGCGATCGGATTTGATATCGCTTATATTTCGCAATATTCCCCGAGAGCCGGCACCGCCTCTTTCCAAATGAAAGACGATATTTCGCGAGAAGAGAAAAAGCGCCGAAAAAAAGTTTTAAGCAAACTCACTAAGCATGTCTAAAAAATTAGTGGTTATTTTAGGGCCGACGGCTTCGGGAAAATCGGCCATGGCGGTAAACCTTGCCCAAAGATTCAACGGCGAGATCATTTCGGCTGATTCGCGCCAAGTTTATCGGGGAATGGATTTAGGTAGCGGCAAAATAACCCCAAAAGAGAGAAAAGGCGTCGTTCACCACCTGCTTGACGTCGCCTCGCCCCAAAAAAGGTTTGACGTCGCCCAGTACCGCAAATTAGCTCAAAAAGCCATTGCCCAGATAATGAAGAAGGGCAAAACGCCCATTCTTTGCGGCGGTACCGGTTTTTATATCCAAGCGATGGTCGACGGCATTGTTATCCCTTCAGTTAAACCTGATTGGCAGTTAAGATCAATCCTTGAAAAATTAGCTACCGGACAGTTGTTCGAAAAACTAAAAAAACTCGACCCTA
>JAVHRF010000134.1:0-7145 GCA_036171515.1 Minisyncoccota bacterium
GCTCCATGGAACCTCGTACGCGAAGAGGCCACGGCCGTGAGGCCGTGGAGCTTCACTTCAGTTTCAAAGTTATTCTTTGCTCGGAAGGTTTGATTTCTTCGATTAAAAATTCTTTCTCTTCGCCGATGGGCAGATTCTTTTTCATTTCATCAGCGCTAGTGAAAGCGGTTGTCGGCAAAAGGCCTTGGATGTCTTGAGGCAGATTAATAAGCGCGCCGAAAGCGCTGACTTTATATATTTTTCCTTTAACGGCTTGGCCGGTTTGGAATTTGTCTCCGATTTTTTCCCAAGGATTGGTTTTCAGGGCTTTAAGGGAAAGGAAAATTTTATTGTTGCGGATGTCTATTATTTTAGCCGAAAGGGTTTCGCCGATTTTAACGGCTTCCTTGGGATGAGAGATGAATTTATATCCTATCTCGGAATTGTATATTAACCCTTCGATTTGGGGATTATCGGCGAAATGGACGAAAATTCCGAAATCGGTCAGGCTGGAAACTATTACGCCGACAGTTTGTCCGATTTGGTATTTCGATACCAGCTCTTTCGTGTTTTCGTTAAGCGTTTCCCTTTCCGAAACTATCACTTTTTGGCTGCGGGGATTGACGCTTATCACTTTAACGTTAAGTTCTTTGCCGACGAGCGATTTTAAATTTTCGGCCAGTTTCTGCCAGTCTTCTTGGGAAATATTCTCGCTCATTTTTTGGTAATTTTCTCCGGAAAGCTGCGACACAGGAAGAAATGCCCGGATTTTACTGATGATAATAATAAGCCCTCCCTTGTTCGCGTCGACTACCTTTACTTTTATCGATTCTCCGTTTTCCTGTATCTCTTTGATTTCCTGCCAAACCTTCATCCTGTCGGCTTGGGTCAAAGAAAGATCGGCATAGCCTTCATCGGTTTCGTTGCCTAAAAATTTGACGTGAGTTTTATCACCGGGCTTCAGGCTTTTGATGATGTCTTTGGCGTTTTGGAATTCGGCGCCGTAAACCACGCCGGTTCCGAACCGTCCAAGGTCAAAAAAAGCTTGGCGCGGGATTTTCTTAATAAATTTGGCTTCGTAAAGGCGGTTAGTCTGTAGAAAACCGAAATTTTGGGGCTGGTTTTTTAAAGCCTGCCCGAAAGCCGAACCCGAATCTTTTTCTTCTTCTTTAACAATCATTAAAAAAGATTATAAAGGGTTTTAAATAAAAAGCAAATGCTGAATAGCAGTTAGAAATTAGGACGTAGAATATAGGAACCAATATCAAACCGCTATTTTTGTTTTTATAATTTTTTGCCATAAATTTTGATACAGCGGCTTGAAATGAAGCTTTTAAAAAGTTAAGCTGAAATTAATATGCCTAGTAATACAACTTCGATATTTTAAAATAGATGTTTATATCAAAGCCAAATCTAAATCAAAAAATTAGAATCTCACTAAATCAAAGGTCTTTTATTTACGCCAAAGGCGGTCGAAGTTGATATACTAGGTATGGACAGCAACGCCCAAGACAAGCAAAAAGAATTAGAGGGAATTTTGAAGAATATAAAAGAAGGCGAGGAAGAGCGGTTTGCTCGCAAGTTAGCCGACGAGCTCAATCTTTCCTACACCGACCTCCGCCAAACATCAATAATGATAGACGCGCTTAAGCTTGTCGCCGAAGATAAGGCCCGCTCGGCAAAATTGGCGGCTATCCAGATTCAGGCCGGCCAGTTGGCCGTCATAGTCCTGGACCCGCGCCTTCCTGGGACCAAAGAAGCCATAGAAGACCTTCAAAAAAATTATAAATTAAGAATTTTTATTGCCACTCCGAAAACTCTCGAAGAAGCGTGGGGCTTCTACAAACTGGTTCCCCAAAAAATCGCTCCAATTACCGGAAAAATCGAAATCGAAAGAGAGTATTTCGAAGGACTTTTGAAAACTCTTGCCAGCCTTCAGGCGGTCGAAAAAGAAATAGAAGATTTTGATTTCAGCAAATTCGCCGTCGCCAAGCTGCTGCAGATAATTTTGGCCGGCGCTTTAGCCAACCGAGCTTCCGACATCCATACCGAGCCGCAGGAAAAAGCGGCGACATTCAGATACCGCATCGACGGCGTTCTCCATGACGTCGTCACAAATTTTCCGACTGCTTCTTACAACAGCCTGGTGACCCGCTTTAAATTGCTTTCCAATATGAAGCTCAACATCCACGACCAGGCTCAGGACGGCCGGTTCACGATTATTTTGCCGTCGAAAGAAATCGAAGTCAGGGTTTCGGTCATTCCTTCGGAGTTCGGCGAAACTATCGTGATGAGGATTCTTGACCCGGACGCCATCCGGGTTACGCTCGCGGATTTAGGCTTGCGTCCCGACGATTTAAAAATAGCCGATGAACAGATAAACCGGCCTTACGGATTGATTTTAAATACCGGCCCTACCGGCTCGGGAAAGACGACGACTCTCTACGCGTTTTTGCGGGCGCTTGCCAATCCGGAAATAAAAATAATTACCGTTGAAGACCCTATCGAATACCGGATAGAAGGGATTGAGCAGACCCAGGCCAATCCGGAAACAGGATATACTTTCGCCAACGGCCTGCGGGCGATTTTAAGGCAAGACCCGGATGTGATTCTTATAGGAGAAGTTAGAGATAAAGAAACGGCCGAGATCGCTTTGCAGTCGGCTTTAACCGGCCACATTGTTTTTTCGACGCTTCATACGAATGATTCGGTCGGGGCGGTGCCAAGGCTTTTGGATTTGGGTGTTAAGCCGATGACTATTGGCCCGGCGCTAAGCCTGGTTATCGCGCAACGTTTAGTCAGGAAGCTTTGTCCTTACTGCCGGAAACCGCTGGAGGTTAACGTCGATTTTAGGCAAAAGGTCGATAAATTTTTAAAACAATTGCCGGAAAGGGTCGATAGAACGGCTTATTCGGAGATAAAGCTTTTTGAATCGGTCGGCTGCGAAAAATGCAACGGGACGGGCTACAAAGGAAGGGTCGGAGCTTTTGAATTTTTCCTGGGTAGTCGCGAGCTTGAAGTTTTAATCAGTGGACAATTTTCCGATGTCGATTTGAAAAAGCTGGCCAAAAAACAAGGGATGGTTACCTTGCAGCAGGACGGGATACTTAAGGCTATTTCTGGAATTACAACTTTAAAAGAGGTCGAGGAGAATACTGGTCCTTTAAAATGGGAAGAAGAAAGTAATAATTTCTAATCTGGGGGCGACCACGGGACGTGGCTTTTTAAGGCTCTTTTAAATAATTTAAAAGAGATTAGAATAATTTTGAGGAGAGGTTTCGCCTAGGCCAAACCATCCTAATGCTAAAAATTAATCCTGCCCTCAGATTAGAAATTATCGCTTTCAAGTATCTACAGGAAGCATAGCATAATATAAAAAATTTGTCAATACGCCCGGTAATACAACCTCAATATTGAAAAATAACGTGATAATAAAAATTAATATCAAAAAATTAATATCGTTCCAGGCTAAAGGTCATTTTTTTTCCGCCGAAATTGGTAATTGAGGTTGATATACTGGGTATGGCTAAAATTTTAACAAAAAAAGCGCCGGAAGACCAAACCGTCGACCAGATTTTAAGGCCGACAGCTTGGGAAGACTATGTCGGTCAGGAAAAAATAAAAAAGCATATCAGGGTCATCATTGAAGCCGCCAAAAAACGGGGGGAAGCGATGGATCACGTTATTTTTTCCGGTCCGGCAGGTTTAGGAAAGACGACCTTGGCTTATTTGGTTTCAAAAGACCTGAGCGCTTCGGTTAAAGTCACTTCCGGTCCGACTTTGGAAAAAGTCGGCGACTTGGCGGCGATTCTTACTAACCTCGAGCCGCGGGAAGTTTTATTTATTGATGAAGTTCACCGCTTGAATCCTTTAATCGAAGAAGTCCTTTACCCGGCAATGGAAAGCCGCAAGCTCCATCTGGTTGTCGGCAAGGGACCGAGCGCCCGGACGCTTTCGCTGGATCTGCCGCCGTTTACTTTGATAGCGGCAACGACGCGCCTCGATTTGCTTTCCAGCCCTTTGCGTTCGCGGTTCGGCGCCATCTTTAAGCTAGATTACTATTCTCCCGAAGATATTGAAGCGATTATCGGCCGTTCGGCGAAAATTTTGAACGTTCCCATCACAGCCGAAGGCGCCAAAAAACTGACGATGGCTTCCCGGGCTACCCCTCGCGTCGCCAACCGGCTTTTGAAAAGAATCAGGGATTTTGTGGAAGTGGAAAATTTGAAAAGCGTAGACGAGGAAACGGTCAAAAAAACTTTGGAACTTATGGAAATAGACGACCTTGGCCTTGAGCCGTCCGACAGGAGGCTTTTAACCGTGATTATCGAAAAATTCGGCGGCGGGCCAGTGGGGATAAACACTTTGGCTGCCGCTTTAAGCGACGAAAGGGGAGTCATCGAAGAAATTTACGAGCCGTTTTTGATGAGTTTGGGGTTTTTGAAGCGGACTTCTGCCGGCCGGGTCGCCCTTCCGGCGGCTTACCGGCACCTGAATTTGAAAGGGCCGGGCGGATTGGTTTAATCAAGTCGGCGGTTGTTTTGGCTTGACGGCGGAATATATGAAAAAATATAAAAGTTCGTCTTCGGCGCAGACCAAAAAATTGGCGTTTAAATTGGCCAGAAAAATTTTAAAAATGAAACCGGCGAAGAAGGCGGTTATTTTGGCTTTGAGCGGCAACTTAGGAAGCGGCAAAACCACTTTTATCCAGGGATTTTCCAGGGGCCTTGGCATCAGGAGAAAAATTACCAGCCCGACTTTCCTGCTGATTAAGCGGTTCCCTTTGCGGTGCGCGCCTTTTAAAAACGCTTTTCATATCGACGCCTACAGGTTAACCAGCCCGAAAGCCTTAAAAAATCTGGGTTTCAAAGAGATGACGGACAGTCCTTCGAATATCGTTTTAATCGAGTGGGCCGAAAAGATAAAGCCGATTTTGCCTTCCAAGGTTATTTGGTTAAAATTTGATTACGGCAAAAAGCCGGCGGAGCGAAAAATAAAAATATTATTATGACCGGAGAAAATACTCTTTTATTAATAGATGCCAATTCCATTATCCATCGATGTTTTCATGCCCTGCCGCCGTTTACCACTTCCGAAAAAAAGCCAATCGGCGCCATTTACGGGATGGCCAATATTTTTTTGAAGCTCTGGAAGGAACGGCCCGATTTCGCCGCCGCTCTTTTCGACCGGCCGGAGCCGACTTTCAGGGAAAAGGAATATAAAGAATATAAAGCCCAGCGCCCAGCAGCTCCCGACGAACTGATTTCCCAAATAATCGAAGCTCATAATTTTTTCCAAAAATTCGGAATCAAGACTTTTGAAATTCCCAGTTTCGAAGCCGACGACCTGATAGCGACGCTGGCTTATAAATTCAAAAAAGAGCCGAACTTGAAAATAGTCATTTTAACGGGCGATCGGGACGCGCTCCAACTTGTCGAAGGCGACAAAATCGTCGTGCGGGCTTTCAAAAAAGGAGTTAGCGACACGATGATTTACAATCGCAAGGCGGTTGAGGAACAATACGGCCTTAAGCCGGAACAGCTTATAGATTACAAGGCAATGGTCGGCGACCCCTCCGACAACATCAAGGGCGTTCCGGGTGTCGGGCCTAAAACCGCCGCCGCATTAATCCAAAAATATGGCACGCTGGAAAATATTTTTTCCCATCTTAAAGACGACCCTAAAATAGAAAAAAGATTAGCTCCTTTCAAAGATGAAGCCGAACTCTCGCGGTGGCTGGTTATTTTAAACCATGAAGCGCCGCTGGAAATCCAAAATATCGAAGAGCTGAAAACTACGGCTAATCCCGATTTGGAAGAATATTTCCAAAAGCTCGGTTTTAAGGCGATCCTTAAGCGGCTTAGCGACGAGAAGCAAAAAAGCCTTTTTTAAATAGGTCAGGCTTTTGATTGCCGTTTAGGAACAAAGATAATAAAATTAAGTTAATGCTAAGGAAATTCAAGAATACTTTTTTGATGTATCTGCGGCTGCCCGAGATGAGGATTTTTTGGATTTTTTTGCCGCTTTTAATCGTTATCAGCGTAATCAGCGTTTTGTATCTTCCTTTGGTTTTGGCTTTTTGGAGCATCGGAATTTTGGTGGCGATTATCATTATCACTTTTATAAACAGCTTGAGCCTGACTAAATCAAACCTGGAAGTCCGCCGCGAAAAGCAGCAGCTCCAAAGCGTAATCGCCGGAATAACCGACGGCGTCATCGCTTACGACCAGAATTTCAAGATTATGGTTTTCAGCAAGTCGGCGGAAAATATTTTTAATCTGGATTCCAAAGACGCTATCGGCAGGGCATTCACGCCTCAAGACATCCAAAATCCTAAATATGTCCTTTTGGTAAAAACTCTTTTTCCGGCTCTGGCACCGGTGATGGTTAATATTTCCGAACCGGGCGCTTATCCTCAGGTAGTTGATTTAAGCTTCAAAGATCCCGATTTGGAATTTAGGGTTGCTACTTCGCCCATTAAAGATTTGAACAATCAAACATTGGGTTTCGTTAAAATCGTCCGTGACCAGACCCGCGACGTCCAGCTTTTAAAATCCAAGAGCGAATTCTTGACGGTCGCTTCTCATCAGCTGCGGACACCCCTAACCAGCCTGCGCTGGATTTTCGAAAGCCTGAGCAAAGACCAGAGTTTGAGCGAAGACAATAAAAAATTTTCTCAAGAAGGGCTAGAGCTGTCGGAAAAAATGGTCAAAATCGTCAACGACTTGCTTAGCGCCGCGACGCTTGAGGAAGGGCGTTTCGACTACAACTTCGAAGAAACCGACATTCTTGATTTTATTGATAAAATTTTAAGCGAGGCGGAAGTCCAGGCGAAACAGCTTGGCATCAAGATTTATTTTGACCGGTCCAAAGAAGCCCTTCCCAAAGTTCTGGTCGATGTTCAGAAGCTGGGAATGGTCTTTTCTAATCTTCTAAGCAATGCCATTCGCTATAACGTCAAAAACGGCGAGGTAGCCGTTAATATCAGAAAATTGGAAGATAAGCCTTATCTGGAAATCAGCGTTAAAGACACCGGCATCGGCATTTCCCAGGAGGATATCGCCAAGCTTTTCGGAAAATTTTTCAGGGCTTCCAACGCTATCGAGAACCAAACTGAGGGTACGGGCCTGGGGCTTTATATAGCCAAAAACATTGTTGAGGCTCAC
>JAVHRF010000135.1:0-7011 GCA_036171515.1 Minisyncoccota bacterium
GAGCCGGCAATCTCCAGCCTGTCAACCTCTTTGATTTTTTTAAGGCGTGCGGCAATTATCCTTATTTCGGGCATAATAAAACCCAAAACGAATCTTCCGCTTCCTTTTTTAACAAACTCTATTCCTTCCAAAATATTTTCTTCGCTTTTTTCGCCGAAATTTTCCAAGCGGCTGATTTTTCCCGACTTAGCGGCGACCTCCAAATCTTTTAAATTTTTGACGCCTAATTTTTTATAAAGTTTAAAAAGCGATTTAGGCCCCAATCCTTCAATAGCACCAAGTTCATCCAAATTTATCGGATATTTTTTCTTCAGCTCTTCGTAATATTTTATTCTACCCGTCCTTATCAGCTCCTCGATTTTTTCCGCCATCGAAACGCCGACCCCCGGAATGTCCTCAAGCGCCTTAATTTTTCCTTTTTGGTAAATCAGCCCAACTTCTTCCTCAAGCCCGTCAATAACATTGGCCGCCTTTTCGTAAGCTTGAGGCTTAAAAGGGACGTCTTCCATCAATAAATAAACGGCTATCTCGCGGAATATTTTGGCTATGAGTTGATTAGAGGCTTTCAAGATAAATATTATCCTGTGAGCGGCGGTTTGTGGTCTCTGATTTCTACTGGCGCCGAAGTCTTCGGCGGCAAAATGAATTTTGGAAAAGTGACAATCGCAAAAGCGGCAAACAAAGAAAGCACTCCGCCGAGAATAAATATCGTTTGAAAACCGAAATATTGGGCGATGACTCCTCCGAATAATCCCGCCACACCGGAAGAGATACCAACGGCGGTGCTATCGAGAGAATAATCAAAAGACCGGCGCCTCTCATCCAAGTGATGGGAAAATATGCCGGACCAAGCCGGGGTGTAAATTCCAAAAGCAATAGCTTGGATAATCTGAAAAAAATACAATTCAGGGACGGTGCGGACCACTATATAACCGAAAGCCGATATGCCCGCCAAAATTAGGGAAAAAATCAAAGCGTAAAAATCGTCTTTTTCGCCGTCGCGTTTGTCCAAGAAATTGGCGATGGGCAACTGGATTAAAGACCTGATAAGCCAATAAATGGCCGTAGTTATTCCGACGGTCGCCAAAGTCGCGCCGGCGACTTTATTAATGATGAAAACCGAAAAAATAGGCGAGATAAAACCCCAGCCGGCCATTAAAACCAAATCGGAAAGGACAAGAGTTTTGATTACCTGGTTAACGTTTAAGCTAACGTCTATTTTTATTTTCATTTTTTGAGTTTATCCGCCTTACCTTATAATTTTACCAAATTTATTGGCTTCCGAGCAGGCCTGCCTACCGCAGGCAGACCTGAGTACGGAGTCAGGCTTCGGGAACGAATTGAAAATCTTCGCCGCTTAAAACTACTTTAACCTTCGCTCCTTTCTGGACTTCTCCTTTTAAAATTTTATCCGAAAGCAAAGAGCGGAGTTTTTCATTGATGACTTGCCTTAGGGGTCGCGCGCCGAAAGCGGGGTCGTATCCGAGTTGGGCGATTTTTTTGGCAACCTCCGGAGCGAAACTCAAAGTAATGCCCTGCTGCTCGGCCAAGTCCGCCAAATCTCCCAAATTCAAATCGGTAATTTTCGAAACGTCGTCGAGCGATAATTCTTTAAAAATAATAATTTTAGAAAATCTGTTCAAAAGTTCCGGTTTAAAAACATCAACCAGTTTTGTTTTTAAATAGCCGGCGATTTGGTCCATTGATTCGCCGCTCCGGAGCGATTCGTTGATAATATCGGAATGGGCGTTTGAAGTGGCGATAATAATAGTGTTCTGAAAATCGACAACGCGGTCGAAATTATCGGTCAAACGGCCATCATCCAAAACTTGGAGAAATAAATTCAAAATATCGGGAAAAGCTTTTTCGAATTCATCAAGCAAAACCAGACTATAAGGCTTCTGCATAACTGCTTCGGTCAAAGCACCGGAAATATTGCCGTCGGGCGAACCGATAAAACGGTAAAAGCTTTGCTTATCCTGATATTCACTCATATCGAACCGGATCATCAAATCTTCGCTGCCAAATTGGATTTTGGCCAAAATTTTTGAAAGCTCGGTTTTTCCGACGCCGGTCGGGCCGACAAATAAGAAAGACGCGATTGGGCCTCCTTTTTTCGCCAAGCCGCTGCGGTATTCCCTTATTGCCTGCGAAACGGCCTTAACCGCCTCTTCCTGGTCGATAAGCCGCTCGTGGATTATATTTTCCAGATTTAAAAGCTCGCCGGCCTCGAGAGCCGTAAACTGGTGGATGGGGATTTTGGTTTTTGCCTCGGTGATTTCGATGACTTTATCGGCGGTCAAAACTTTTTCGCCGGAACGTTTGGCGTCCATCAAAGCGTCTCTCAGAAGTTCTTCGGCGCTGGCGGGCAAAAATTTTTCGTGCAAATATTTCTGGGCCAGCTCGACGGATTCTTTAATCGCTTTGAAGCTGATAATGACTTTGGTCTCGCGTTCCAAAAGCAAGCTTTCGTAGACTAAAAGTTTTTCGGCATCGACGGGGGAAATCTCGGCGACCCTGATTACTTCGAAAACATCCAAAAAATCCGTGCGCGGCTCGATATATTCTTTGAATTCCCTGGCGTAAGTGGTGCCGATAACCGGAAAAGCGTTGTTTTGGATTATCGGCATTAAAGCATCGGCGGCGGAAAGATATGCTTCGCCCGACGTCTTAAGCAGATTATGAATTTCGGGAATATATAAAATAATATTTCCGGCCAAAGAAATTTCCCTGACTATTTTTTGCATCCGGCTCTGAAGGTCTTCGGAGTTCGCGCCGGCGACGAGATCGGCAATTATGATTCCGACCAGCCTTTTATCGAAAATAGTCTGAGGCACCTGGTCATTGGCTATTTGATAGGCAAGATGGGAAATCAGCGCTTCTTTGCCGATTGAGGGGTCGCCGATTAAAATAGCGTTGGGATTTATTGGCCGGCTGATGGCGTCAATAAGACGCGAATATTCATCCTGGTGGCCAATTAAGAATCCCGATTCTCCCCGACGAGCCAAATCGGTGAAATCGGTGCTGTACTGGTCTAAATTCGGCGTCGGCCGGCTCGTCCAGGCGCGGTTCATAATCCTATGGCGGGCGCGGGTCGGACCGATGACAAAACCGCCTATAGTGGCGGGCAAGGACTGCCAGCCCAAGACCTTCCTGCTTATGGAGTCGAAAATCAAAGCCCGTTCCAAATCGCCCGGATCGACCGAAAAAAGCGAAAATACCCTGATTAAATTGGCGTCCTTTAAGTTCGCCAAAGCGGAGAAAAGTTCCTGCGGCCTTATGGACTGGCTGCTATTTTCAATAGCCCTATTGAACGATTCCGCCGCCAAGGCTTGGACCTCATTCAGCGATTCCTTGGGATTTATTTCTTTTCCTTGGGTCGATTTTAAAATCTCCTCGGTTTTTTGCCTGAAGCTTTCGGCATCGACATCCAGCCGCTTAAGCCCGTTCCGGATATTTTTGACTTCAAGCAATTGCTTTAAAAGTTCAAAATAAAAATCCGTTTTCTGGAGCGAACTTTTATCATAAGCGCGCTCAATCAAAACAAAACTTTTCGGCAGCAGAAAAATATTAAGATTGACTTTCTTGTCGCGCGGCATCTGGCTGATTGGACGGACTGCGTCTTGCCGGTGGACGATATAATCGATAAGAAAAATAATAAGCAGAATTCCAAACCAACGGGCTGCCGGAATCTGGGAAATCAAAAACACAACCGAAGAAATAAGCAGGACCAGGTAAACAATCGAGCTTAAAACGCGGACCAAAAACCTTCCGGCCAGGGTCATCTTCAGCCGGGGGTCGTCAAAATAAAATTCTTTACTTGAAAAATTAAAGGACATTTTTGATGATTTCGTAAATAATAAAAACAGGAATAACCAGCCAAATCAAATAAATAATAGAGGCTATGGCTGCCAGGAAAAAATAAACGACGGAACCGATTAAAACCCGGAACGTCCGGAAAATAATCCCCAAAACCCTGCCGACGATGCTGTAGTCGCCGTAAAGCGGCTCAAAAAAATGGAGGAGGGTAACTTTTAGCGCGAGCGTCCGGTCGAAGCTTTCCAGAACATCCATGAAATACCGGAAAATAAACAGCGAACCGCCAAGATACCAGTGGTAAAAAAAATCCCTTATCCGAGAAAAAAACCGCTCAATTAAATAAACCAATGAAAAACTCATTAATATTATTATACCTTATCAGAACAGAAAATTCTTTTAATCGGATTCATGAATTCTAATTTTAAAAATGTCGCTTCAATAACAAAATTCCGCCTTTTGGGGCGGAATTTTGTCGGTTCTCCAAAACTGATTTAGTGCGACGTTCCCTGGATTTGCGCCTGGAGCTGTTGGATAAGGTCCAGCAAGTGCTGAATTTGGGCCTGGATGCTGGAAACATTCCTGCTAGTATAGGAATTATCAACCACTCTCGAAATCGTGACAGCGTGAGTCGATTCATTATAGTTTCCGCTGCCCGAAAGAACATCGCCAACCTGAATATCGCTTACGGCAATATTTTGATTGGAGCCGATAATGCTGGCGCCGGCCAAACTGACGGTTTTGCTCAATCCGTACAGAGAAACATTCACCGAATTAGAAGAAGCGTCAACCGAGTTGACTTTCACTCCGGTAACACTGAAATCACCGTTAGATTTTACCGATGCCGATTCCTGGGTGCTCGATTCAGATTCCGACTCATTGCCCTGGTTATTGCCTTGCGCCACTTGGCTTACGATGCTGCCGTGATTTTCGGTCGAAACACTGCTCGTCTGGTTGCTGCCCGAATCTTCATTTTCATTCTGGTCGGCAGAAACAACTTTCGGATGGACGGAAACAGCAACTAAAGCCAAAACCGCGAACATCGACACGGCGAAAAACAGAATTTTTTTAGTCATAATGGTAGTAATTATTTTTTCGACCTTTCAAATAAATTATAGCATAAATTAATTACGCGTTTGTTCGGCCAAATCCAAGGTCGCGCTGCCGAGCCGAGAAGCCAGGTCTTCCAGAACCTCTCACCGCTGTGTGCCCTTGGCAGGAATCGAACCTGCATCGCAAGCTTCGGAGGCTCGCATTCTATCCATTGAAATACAAGGGCTTAAATCTCAAACTTCTAACATTATGCCAACAGCCAGCCAAAACATCAACCGGCCCGGCTCCAAATCCCAAAGGTAGTGGTCGAAAAGCCCCAAAAACAGCAGCGCCAAAAAAATCGCCAGGGAAATAATCGTCCCCAAATTCCAATTTTTGAAATCCTTAATTTTTTCAAAAATAAGCGAGCCGACAAAAAACAGAAAAGCGATAAATCCCAAAACACCCAGCTCAACCAAAGCTAGGAGATAAATATTGTGGATAGGCTGCCAGTTTAGTTCGTCCAGCCCTAAATTTTGATAAACTTTTTCGGAAATTCCGGCAATAACCTGGTTGCCCAGGCCGACTCCGAAAGGATGGCTTTCCGCCAAAATCAAAGCGACTTCGTCGTAATCGAGGCGGTAAGCGACCGACGGCTCCTCGATGCTTAAGTGAGAGCGCGGCGCTATCGCCCAGCCGAAAGCAAAAAACATGATTAATCCCAAGGCAGCCAGCACGACCAAAAGGAAAGCGGCTTTTTTGCGGTATTCTTTGTTTATAATTCCCGCCAGCAGGACAAAAACCGTAGCCGCCAGAAGCGCCAGCCAGCCCGAACGGGAAAAACTCAAGACTAAACCCAGAACGCTGAAAAACAAACCAGCGGCCAGCAACGCTTCTTTCAAAATTTTTCTTTCAACTTTTTTAATGGGCTCAATTTTTAGAACCACGTCCTTCGCCAAAAAATAATAAAAACTTAAAATACCGATAACCAAAAAAGCCGCCAAGATATTCGAATGCGGAAAAGTGCCGTAAGCCCGAAGGAGTTTCGCGCTGCCGACCCAGATATGGGCCACTATCGGATCCGAATATTCTAAAACCGATTCGCCCAGAAACTTTAGTCCCAGGCTACGCTGGAAATAAAACTGGCCAAAACTCACCAGGCCCTCGAAAACAGAAAGGGAAGCGAGAACCGCCAGTATTTTCCCCAAACTTAATATTTTTTCCTTAATAAGAATGGCGACAAAAACGCCCATCAGCGACAAAAACGCCAGCCGGATGAAATAATACAAAGCCAGAAGTTTGATTGAAGCAAAAATAACAGAAACGGCCGCCAGCGCCAAAAATAAAATTAAAAATATCAGTTGACAGGACAGTTTTAATTTTAAAGCGCCCTGCTTGGATTTTCGCCGGATATAAACGGCGAACAAGGACAGGAAAAGAATCAAGAGCAGGTCATTGAAATAAATGAACACCGATTCGTATTCGTCAAAACCGGGCGTAAAATGATAAATCAGCCGACGGTAGCCGAAAGGCAGAAAAATCAAAAATAAATAAAATGAGAAGGGCAGTAAATATTCAATTCTAAAATATTTTTTCATCGTCATTTAAAAAAATAAAATAATTCGTAAACCGCCCCCAAAATAAAAACCAGGGATGAAAAATTAATTAAAACTTTTTGCCAAAAATTCAAGCTCAAAACTTTTCTGGCGACCAAGGCAATTAGAAAATACTGTAAGCCTAAAAAAACTCCTCCCGCCAAACCAATAAGCGGCAAAAAGCTTCTTAGTCCCAAAAAATACAAAATCAAAGGGATAAGCAATACCGCCAAGCCGCCAAGAAAAGCTGGATATTTCAAATCTTTTTCCAATCCATTTTTTATCTCCAAGCCGATAGGCCAATAAGAAGTCAGAATTAAAAACAACCCCAAGAAAGCCGCTATTTGAAGCCGGGGATAGGCAAGGCCGGCCAAAGCCGCCGGACTAACCGCCTTAAGATTTAATACGGTTAAAATAAAAATCAAATAAAAAATTGCCGCCAGAATCGTGCCGCCCGCGAGAATAAATTTAACCGGCGCGTTTTTTTGTTCTTTTTCTTTGGCGAAAATCGGCTCTATAGCCGTCCAGCCTGCCAAAGAGAAAAGCACCGCCCCGAAAGGCAAAAATA
>JAVHRF010000136.1:0-1581 GCA_036171515.1 Minisyncoccota bacterium
ACGAAATCGATAAAAAATTTGACATCAACGCCGTCAAGGTATTAGCCGCCCGCTATTTAAGAAAAAACGAAAAAGGGGAAATCACTGAATCGATAAAAGAAGCGTTCGAGCGGGTCGCTGTTCAAACCGTTCTGCCGTCGCTCCTTTACGACCATAAAATTTTCCGGAAAAACGGAAAATTCAGCGGAAAAGAACCGGCTAAAAATCCGATTTTAACCAAAGAATATGCCGGAAAAATAAAAATCGGCCCTTACGCGCTCAACCCTTATCACGTCGAAGCATTGGGAAGAATTTTCCGCCGCTTCAAAAAAAACGGCCAGCTGAAAATTTCCGAGCGCGGATTTTTAAGCCTGTTTAAATCCGGCTACTTCGATAAATACGAAAAAGAAATCGCCGAAAATTTCGGGCTAATGACCAGCCGCCGCTTCATTCCGAATACTCCGGCTCTCATTAATTTCGGCAACCCCTTGGGGCTGGGAAGCGCCTGCTTTGTGCTGGATATCGAAGATTCGATGGAGTCAATTATGTCCACCCTTAAAAACGCCGCCCTGATTTTCCAGGCCGGCGGCGGAGTCGGCTATAATTTTTCTAAACTAAGGCCTGAGGGCGATTATGTCAAAAGCACCCACGGCGTGGCTTCCGGCCCCATAAGTTTTATGAAACTTTACGACGCGATGACCGAAACGATAAAACAGGGAGGCGTGCGGCGCGGCGCCAATATGGGAATTTTAAATTCCAACCACCCCGACATCGAAAAATTCATCTCAATCAAAGAAGGAAACACTACTTTAAGGAATTTCAATATTTCGGTTTTAATAATGAGCGACTTCTGGGAATATTTGAAAAAAGGAAAACCTTACCCGTTAATCAATCCCCACAACCAAAAAATCGCCAAAGAGATAGACCCGAAAAAGCTTTTTGATAAAATAGTTTATTCCGCGTGGCATTCGGCCGAGCCCGGCGTAATTTTCGAAGACCGCGCCAATGAGCACAACCCCCTTTTAAAATTTTTAGGCCCTATCCACTCGACCAACCCTTGCGGTGAACTTCTTCTCTATCCTTACGAATCCTGCAACTTAGGTTCGCTTAATTTATGGAATTTTATTGAAGAAAAAGAAAATAAAAAAGAAATAAATTGGAATTATTTGGAAGAAACCATCCATCAGGCCGTTTGTTTCTTGGATAACGTGGTCGACGTCAATCTTTATCCTTTGGAAAAAATAGAGGAGATGACGCTGGCAACCAGAAAAATCGGCCTGGGAATAATGGGTCTAGGAGATTTGCTTTACGATCTTGAAATTCCATACAACTCGAAGGAAGGATTAAAAAAAATAGAAGAAATAATCGAGTTCGTTAATTATCATTCCAAAGTTGCTTCAATAAAACTTGCCAAGGAACGGGGAGCATTTCCTTATTTTAAAAATTCTTCTTATATTGACGGCGATTTGCCTTTTTCGGGGGCTGAAGATAAAAAATCCTGGCACTTTGACTGGAAAAAAATATCGCGGGACATCGCCAAAAACGGATTGCGGAACACTTACACCACCGCCATCGCTCCCACCGGCTCGATTTCGATGATAG
>JAVHRF010000137.1:0-1576 GCA_036171515.1 Minisyncoccota bacterium
AGAGGCCTTAATGGAAGTGGCACCTATTGGCGCGTTAAATTGCTGTTCAACGCTGCCGATAAAATTCGGGGCTGTTAATTCAACCTCTCCGCTTTCACTGCTTTTATCTAAAACAGTTATGGTTTTTGGCAAATTTGTTTGGCCGGGAATGCCGTATAAAAACAAGGTGTTTTGGAAATTTCCATAGCTGTTAGGACCGAAAGTGATTTTCCCCCAGTCGCTGGCTAGTGGTGAACTTGTTGAACCATCGCCATTAGTGTCGCCGCCTCTTGTATCATCTTTTAGCGAAGTAAAAACAATAGGATTATCCGGCGTGGTTGAAGCGATTAAACTGCCATAAATAAAAAGCACTGAGCAAGTGTTATTGGTTTTAAAAATCGTCCCCGGCTCCAATGTTAGAGTAACGCCGGAATCCACATATGGCGACCACGCCGGCCCGTTTGTTTCCAAAATATATGGCAGTTGCGGATTATTTTTTAAAGTGAAATCGTGAGAAAAATGCGTATAGCCGGAAATAGCGATGCCGCCCAAAAAAGTACTGGTTGCTTGCCCTGATTCGCCGGCTAGCGGAGAAAGGGTGGAATTAGCTAATTGCGAATTGGTGATAGTGGGATAAGCGCCGTCGATCCTTATCGGATAACCGTTGTCGGTAAAAATATTACTGTCTATAACCGGCGTGGAGCTGTTTCGTGTTTCAATCGCAATAAAGCGGTTCTTAATAAATTGATTATTTTTTATTTGCGGAGTAGTAACTGCCGCAGCAGGAAAATTAGATTGTATACCATCGCTGCAGCCGCCGTCAGTATTTCCGTCACCCTTTAAGGTGTCAACGGAAATGCCGCAAGCATTATCGGAAAAAACTGAATTTTCTATT
The DNA here is from genome assembly GCA_036171515.1 of Minisyncoccota bacterium. GTDB lineage: Bacteria > Patescibacteriota > Minisyncoccia > UBA6257 > 2-01-FULL-56-20 > JAMDBA01. The sequence goes on from JAVHRF010000137.1 coordinate 875, forward strand.
ATCCCGTTAGAATCCACTAATCGCAAAGCGATGCTTTCGGAATCAGCAAAAGTCGAATTGTTGATATTTACTGTCGCGCCGATAATTTTAACCATTTCCTTTAGGGGTCTAAGGTTTCCCTGACCGCCATATCGGAATTCAACATAATCTAAATTGCCTTGCGAGCCGGCGCTAAAAACGATGTTTAGCCATTCGCCGGCGTACGGAGTCGTGGAAGCCAGGCCATCGCCATCGTTTATTGAAGTGAAAATAATCGGCGCGCCAGAAGTGGCAATGGCGTTTAGCGTTCCCTGAATTTCCAGCGCTGTGGCGCCACTACTTTGAGGAATAATTTTCACTCCGGGCTCAATTGTTAAAGTTGCGCCCAACGCTACGGTCGGCCGATTTTGATTATTAAAAAACAACCGGTAAGGACTGCCGGCCAATATCCAAGTTGTATTTCCGACAATGGTTGTTGTTGCCGAAATATCAGTCCCAAAAGTTATAAATGATTCTGTAGTAGATGTCGCTGTTTCCGGCGTCGAAGTTGCATTATCGGCATCCAATATCGATAACAACCAGTTGTTCGCTGCGCCCGGCGTTCCGCCGTTTGCCGACGATTCAGCCCAATTGTTTAGATCATTTGAGCCGCCAGTAGCTGATTTTCTTTCCAATGTTTTGCCATCGCCGTCAGCGCCCCATGAATTATAATAAGTAACTTCG
>JAVHRF010000138.1:0-6931 GCA_036171515.1 Minisyncoccota bacterium
CGCTTTTCGCCTGTTTTTTTAAACAGCGTCGCGGCATTGAGGTAAGTCCAAAAACAACCGAATCTCTGCCCCAACTCGGTCAATTCGTATGTTCTTAAAAAACTCTTGCCAACTGGCACGTCTTTAAACTCCGTTAGCGGAACCTGTATATTTGAATACGCCTTGTCATTATCGTATTCAATTTCTTTCCTGTATTTTCTGTTTTCTGGAGACGGGTCTTTTTCGTCCTAATTCTTTTTCATATTTTCTCCTTCTGTTAATTTAATGAACTAAAAATAGCTTATCGCGTTCCCGCGGTCGAGTCAAACGCCTTAAGCCGCAGCCTTCGCGATTGACTTCGCCATCCGGCAAAACTATACTTTAAGCAGCTTTTTCAAAAGGAGGCAATATGCCGGAATACAAAAAAGGCAACGGGAAAACGGAGATAAAAGGCGTTTGCGTATGGTTTTGCGAGACAGGCCTGGATGCCGTCTGGGCCTTTCAGGACAATAATTATATAACCAGAGACTCGATGGGTCAGGAGCAATGGTCTTATGAAGGCCTGCATGTTCTTGAAGAAGGAGATTATCTGACAATTTACCATCCCGCCGACCCGGACGAAATAGTCTGGGAAGGATTAATTTCCAAGACTGAACCGCTCATAGACAAACCGGGAAGCGCCAACGCCTTAAATCATCCTCAAAATATTGGCATTAGCTTAGAAAAATGGAATAGATTCTTTTTCAGGAGGTATCCGGCGGTATTAACCCCGAAATCGTCTTCTAAAAAATAAATATAACTCATCGCCCCGATTTTATCGGGGCCATTTTTTCTAAGCATTATTTCGTCTTTTAGGTTTATTTTGTATTAGTCCACTCTTCTTCTTTTCCTGCCGCTTCTGTCGTTTCTCCGAGCGTAGATTTAGAAAGACGTTGATTTATACTTTCTAATAAATTAACTATTTGGTTTATTTTCCAATACCAGCAGAAAAATTCTCTAAGAACAATAAATACTATAATAAATATGCATATGCCGATTATCCAACTGATGGGATCAAAAAAATTGCTGGGTGATTGTCCAAAAATATTCATAGTTTATTTTCTAATCATTATTGCGATCTTTTAGTTTATAAAGATTCTTACGCTAATTTTATTTTAATAATAAAGCCAGATAAAAAATACTGCTATCGCTAAAATAAAAACTATAATAAAGATTATCCTGAATATTTTATTTTCAAGAAATCGAGGCAAGAACGCCATAAATAAAGTAGCGCCAAATACAATCAATAAAAGCCACCTAAATGTCTATATTACCATCCACATTGCGCTAAAAATGCCTCGATAAAATTCTTTGGCGTTAATTTGAAAAAGTGGAGCTGGCATAGTTATTTAATTAATAATAGCAAATTTATTCACTTATATATCTCCTCGCCCTTTTCGTGGACTCGCCGGGAGTCGAACCCGGAATTGTACATTGCAAATGTACTGGTATGCCATTTACCTACGAGCCCATAAATCGGAAACTACTGGCCCGAATACGACTTAATATTAATTAAAAAAAGCGCGGTTGACAATAATTTTCAGTAATTCAAAATTAAGACATGAAGAGCCAGAGGATTTTATCCATCGTTTTAAGCGTCATTTTAATTTTCGTCATCGGTTTCGCCATTTTTTACGTCGTCCGCTACGCCCACCAAAAAATCGAACCTACCGAGCAAGGGCAGTAAAATTAAATAGAATTTAGGATATATAATTTAGAATTCATCTCGCTATGACATGTCATAGCGGCATTATAAGCTTAGTTCGAGATTGCACGAGCGCTATGACGCGTCATAGTAAATTTATTTCGCCACAGATTTTATCTTCCCTCCCATTCCTCCAGAGCTTTTTTGATATGCGGAGGAATTTTAGACGGAGCTTTAAGGGTCAAGTCAACCAATAGATCGCCCTGGCCGAACCTGTTGAAATGAGGCATCCCCTGCCTTGGCACCCTTAGATATTCTTTAAAATTGAAACTCGGCGGAATTTCAACGCTGATTTTTTTGCCCTCAATTGTCGGGACTTCGATTTTTTTACCCAAAAGAAAATCAACGGCGCTGATTCCTTTTTTGACGATTAAATCGTCACCCATCCGCTTGAAAGCGTAATTCGGCTTGACGGATACCTTAACGTATAAATCGCCGTCGCCGGAGTTCTTCTCGCCCGCCTCTCCCGCTCCCCTTATCTGGATTACCTGGCCGTCCGAGATTCCTTTCAAAATATCGATAACGACTTCCTTCTCGCCGTTCACCCTGCCGCCGCCGGAGCAATTCGGACAAACTTTATTGGGAATAGAGCCCGTGCCGCCGCAAGCGGGACAAGTTTTAACCTGGGATAAATTCCCGAAAAAAGAACTGTATTCTTCCCTGATTTTTCCTTTGCCGCCGCAAGTCGGGCATTGTTTCGTTCCACTTTTTTCCTCGTATCCTTTGCCGCGGCAATGTTCGCAGCGGACGAGCATCCTGTATTTTATGGTTTTCCTGGCGCCGTGATAAGCCTCTTCAAGGGTTATTTCCTGGTTTAATTCCATATCGCGGCCTCTTTTAAAAGGCGACGCTTGCCCGCGCCCTCCTCTTTGTCCGCCGAAGAAAACATCGAAAATGTCCCCGAAATCTCCGCCGGAATTTTGAAAATCAAAATCGAAACCGAAGGGGTTTTGGCCTCCGAATCCGCCGCTAAAAGGGCCGCCGGCGCCGAAAGGATTCTGGCCGCCCGAAAATCCGGCTCCCCCGAAAGGTTCGGCCGTCCCGAACTGGTCGTACCGTTTCCTTTTTTCCTTATCGGACAAAACCGAATAAGCTTCGTTTATTTCCTTGAATTTGCTTTCGTTTCCCCCCGGCCGGTCCGGGTGAAACTCGTGCGCAAGCTTCCGGTAAGTTTTTTTTATTTCTTCTTCGGAAGCGCTTTTGGAAACGCCAAGGATTTTGTAATAATCTTTGTTCATTCAAGCGATAATTATAAATTTTTTAAACTTAAATTTCCACCACTTCCTGAATCCTGTTTCTGGGAACCAAACGCAGAAAATCCGAAGCGACGAGAATTTCGTATATTAAATACGCAACCAAAGCAACGGCCCAGTAGAAAACAACCGCGAAGCTCCGGACCAAAAAGAAAAGCGCCAAAAGCCAGACTCCGAAAAACAAAATGCCGTATTGCGTCCGCCAGCCGTTTAAAATCTTCATTAAATAAGCCTGAAAAACTCCGCCTAAAGGCTCGCTTGCCGGAATAGCCATCCCCAGCCGGCCGCTGATTTGGCTCATCAATTGGGCGGTTAAGGTATTGCGAAGCTGGCTCTGGAGCGCAGTCGGCATGGTTTCGAATTGGATATTTCCCGAAATCTGATAATCAACCATGCTCTTGATGAAATCGCCGTAAGAGCCGTTAAGGTTTATTTCGGGGTAAAGGCCGTTAACGATTTTAACCGAAACGTCGTAAAGGCCGCCGAAAAAATATTCGGAAAGCGCCACGCTTTTCTGGGAATTAATTTGGGGAAAATAAAAAATCAGAAAAACCAGGACGAGAGCGGTCGTCAGCTTGCTTAATTCTTTTTTGGCAATCCTGAAAAACCGGACCCTTATATTATCGTCCAGCGATCTGCGGCTTTGCAGCTCGCCGAGAAACAATAAAACGAGCATAATCGCGGCGGCGGTTAAGAAATAATAATAGCTTAAATTTTGGTTCCGGAGATAAAACGGAATAATGACGGCTGCTATTTCCAGAAGCAAAACAAACGAGCGCCGGAAAAAATCTTCTCCAATTAAAATTTCGAAAACGGAAAAAGCCATTAATAACGCGACGCTTATGGCCGGCAGCCAAAAAACGGCTTTGCCGTCCAGGAAATCCAAAAATAGCCAGGACGAGGAAAAGGCGGCCAAAATTATCAGGATATCCAATCCTAAAATTTTATAAAAAGCCGCCGCTCTCGGAAAACGGGTTATGCTATTGGCTCTGACTTGCTTAAGAAGATTACTGTTGTCCTGAAGCGCCATCTTGATTTTGATTATAGAACATTTGCCCGATTTTTTGAATTTCGTTCGACAAATCGGAAGTTTTCGATTTCAAATCTTCCAGATTATCGCCTTCCTTGGCTTTTTTAAGCGCTTCGATTTTTTCTTCGATAGGAGTTTTGATGTCGGCCGTAACTTTGTCGCCGGCATCTTTCAGCGATTTTTCGGCGATATAGACCAGACTTTCGGCCTGGTTTTTGGCTTCAATCATTTCTTTTTTGGCGGCGTCTTCGGTGGCGTGGGCCGCGGCTTCGTTCTTAAGTTTTTCAATTTCTTCCTTAGATAAAGCGGTTGAAGCTTCGATTTTTACCGACTGGCTTTTTCCTGACGCCTTGTCTTTGGCGGTGACGTTTAAAATGCCGTTGGCGTCGATGTCGAAAGTGACTTCAACCTGGGGAACGCCGCGGGGAGAAGGCGGAATGCCGTCCAAAATAAACCTCGCCAGCGTTTTATTGTCGGCGGCCATCGGACGCTCTCCCTGCAAAATGTGAATTTCGACGGAAGTTTGGTTGTCGGCAGCGGTCGAGAAAATCTGGGTTTTCGCCGTCGGCACGGTCGTGTTTTTGGGAATCATCGGCGTCGCCACGCTGCCCATCGTTTCGATGCTCAAGCTTAAAGGCGTAACATCCAGAAGCAGAATATCTTTGACGTCGCCCTGTAGGATTCCTCCTTCAATGGCGGCTCCAACCGCGACCACTTCGTCGGGATTGATTCCTTTATGAGGCTCTTTGCCGAAAAGTTTTTTGACCGCTTCCTGCATCGCCGGCATTCTGGTTTGCCCTCCGACCAGAACAACTTCGTTGATGTCCGAGATGGCGAAACCGGCGCCCTTCGGGGCTTTGGCGGTTACCGTTTCTTTGGTCAAATCAATGGAACGCTTAATTAAATCTCCGACCAGCTCTTCGAGTTTGGCGCGGGTAATTTTAATTAAAAAGTGCTTCGGACCCGAAGCGTCGGAAGTGATATAGGGCAGATTTATTTCCGTTTCGAGCGCCGTTGAAAGCTCGTGCTTGGCTTTTTCGGCCGCTTCTTTAAGCCGTTGGAGAGCCAGCGAGTCTTTGGAAATATCTATCCCCTCCTGCTTTTTATATTCGCCGACCAGATATTCGATTAAAAGCTTGTCGAAATCGTCGCCGCCCAAATGGGTGTCGCCGCCGGTCGATTTTACCTCAACCGTGTCGTCGCCGACTTCCAGCACGGAAATATCGAAAGTTCCGCCGCCGAAATCGTAAACGACTATTTTTTCGTTTTTCTGCTTATTCATTCCGTAAGCCAAAGCGGCCGCTGTCGGTTCGTTCAAAATCCGGCGGACTTTAAGCCCCGCTATTTCGCCGGCGTTTTTAGTCGCCTGCCTTTGCGAATCGTTGAAATAAGCCGGAACGGTTATGACCGCCTCATCGACTTTTTCTCCGAGCTTGGCTTCGGCGTCGCCCTTAAGCTTCATTAAAATCATCGAGGAGATTTCTTCCGGGCTGTACCACTTGTCGCCCATTTTAACGTCAACGCCGCCGGAAGCGGACGCCTTGATTTCATAAGGCAGCCAGGCTTTGTCGCGTTGGACTTCGGGGTCGTTAAACGAACGGCCTATTAGCCGCTTGATGGAATAAATCGTGTTCTTGGGATTGGTGACCGATTGCCTTTTGGCCAAAAGCCCGACCAACCTTTCGTTGGCTTTGCTTAGCGCGACTATCGAAGGGGTGGTGCGGTTGCCCTCGGTGTTTTCCAAAATCCTCGGCTCGCCCGCTTCGGTTACGGCTACCGCCGAGTTGGTTGTTCCTAAATCTATGCCTATAATTTTTGCCATTTTATTTTGTTTTTATTTTTGACCTTTTATTATTTTCCTTTCGACAATTTTACTCTCGCGGGCCTGATTATTTTTCCGTTTAAGCGGTAGCCCGATTCTATTTCTTCCGCCACCGTCTGCGGCGGCTCCTCCGATTCTTCTTCGCCCAGGGATTCGGCGACCGAAGGATTGAATTTATCTCCCGGCTTGACGCTTATTTTTTCCAGACCGTATTTCTTTAAAATATCTTCCAGCTGGCTTTTTATCATATAAATTCCTTTTTCGACTTCCCCTTTTTTCTCGAGAGCTGCCAGACCCAAATCGAAACTGTCTATCGGCCCGATTAAATCCCTGACTAAGCTCTCGTTGCTGAATTTAATCATTTCTTCAAACCTTTGTGCCTCGTCTTTTCTATGGTTGATGAAGTCGGCTTTCGCCCTTTGCCAGCCGGCCAGATAATCGGCGCAGTCTTTTTTAGTTTTTTCTATTAATCCCTTAAATTCATTAGAGGGATAAGGCGTGAGTTTGCTGCCGCACTTTCTGTGAATAAGGTAAGGAAGGTCTGATTCTTTTTCGGGATTAGCACTATCCGTGCCTATCTTACCCGCCTGGATTTCTTCAGGCAAAGGAAAGGTGCCGCACACAGGACAATAGTACTCTATATTTGTTTGTTTTTTATTTTCTTCGTCCATTTTTTGTTGATATTTTTTGACTTTTTTTATCCGACTTGATATTAATTTTATTTTCCGATTTTTTGGCTTTTATTGCCAGCCCCTTAAAAACACCGATGGCTTTTTGGTAATTCATCCTTTTGGGGCCGACGGCCAAAACCACCACTTCCCTTCCGCCCGGCGAACGGTAGCGGCTCCCGATAACCGCCAGATTTTCGTTTTTAACAAACGGGTTTCTCTGGCCGATAAAAACCTTAGGGCCGTCTTCGGAAAAGAAATCTCCGAATCGGCTTATTTTTTCTTCAATCGATTCAAGCTCGCCGATTATTTCGGATATTCCGGAAACGGGCTGTTTCTCCAGCCCCTCAACCAGAAAGCGCAATCCTTCCTTTTTCGCTTCGCCGGCGTCTTTTTCGTAGCTGACTCCGAAAACTTTAAGCCCCTCGGAAAAAG
>JAVHRF010000139.1:0-5057 GCA_036171515.1 Minisyncoccota bacterium
GGCTTTTTGGGTTCCCACTTATAAAAATAAAGACAAGGACTTCGAGTATCAGATAAACTTAATCGACACTCCCGGGCACATCGACTTTACGGTCGAGGTCAAAAGGTCTTTAAGGGTTTTAGACGGCGCCGTTGTCGTTTTTGATGGCGTTGCTGGCGTTGAGCCGCAATCGGAAACAAACTGGCATTACGCCGACGAGTACCAGGTGCCAAGGATTTGTTTTATCAATAAGCTTGACCGGATGGGCGCGAGCTTTGAAAACAGCTACCAATCAATTCTTGACCGCCTGACTGTTAACGCTATTCCGATACAGCTTCCTATCGGCATTGAATCCAATTTCGAAGGAGTCATTGATTTGCTTCGCGAAAAAGCCTTTAAATTCGAAGGCGAGCATGGCGAACAAATAACGGAAATTCCGATTCCCGAAAATATGAAAGAAAAAGCGAAAGCAGCCCGCCAGAAACTGGTGGAAAAAATCGCCGACAACGACGACGAGCTTATGGAAAAATATTTAAGCGGAGAAGAAATCGCTCTCGACGCGCTTAGGGCTGTTTTAAGAAAGGCGACCATCGCCAATAAATTGGTGCCGGTCCTTTGCGGTTCGGCTTTAAAAAATAAAGGCGTTCAGTTAGTTTTGGACGCCGTTGTCGAGTATTTGCCTTCACCGCTTGATTTGCCTCCCGTTAAAGGCATAAACGCCAAGACGAACGAAGAAATTGGATTCAAGCCCAGCGACAGCGATTCCTTTATCGGTTTGGCTTTTAAAATCGCCAACGACCCTTACGTAGGCACTTTAACCTACTTCAGGAACTACACGGGAATTTTAAAAAGAGGCTCTTATATTATGAACGTCAAAAAGAACAGCCAGGAAAGAATCGGCCGGATAGTGAGGATGTACGCCAACCAAAGGGAAGAAGTAGAGGAAATTTATGCCGGCGAAATCGCCGCCATCGTGGGACTGAAAAACACGACTACCGGAGACAGCCTTTGCGACCCGAACTTTCCGGTGCTTCTGGAAAAAATCATCTTTCCGGAGCCGGTTATCGGAATCCGCATCGAGCCGAAAACCAAAGCCGACCAGGAAAAAATGGGCTTGGCTTTGCACCGCTTGGCCGAGGAAGACCCGACTTTCAAAATTAAAAGCGATATGGAGACCGGAGAAACGATTATTTCGGGAATGGGCGAACTGCATTTAGACGTTCTTGTCGACCGGATGAGAAGGGAATTCGGCGTCGAAGCCAATGTCGGCCGGCCGCAAGTCGCTTACCGGGAAACGATTAAAGGCGAAGGGGAGGCGGAAGGAAAATATATCCGCCAATCCGGGGGCCGCGGTCAGTACGGCCATGTCCGAATCAGAATCAAGCCGCTCGAAAGGAATAAAGGGTTCGTTTTCGTCGACGAAATCAAAGGCGGCGCCATACCTCAGGAGTTTATTCCGGCCGTTGAAAAAGGAACGAAAGAAGCTTTGGATAAAGGAATTTTGGCCGGCTATCCGGTTACCGATGTTGAGGTGACGCTTTATGACGGCTCTTTCCATGATGTAGACTCTTCGGAAATGGCGTTCAAAATCGCCGCCTCGATGGCTTTTCATGAAGCCGCCAGGCGCGCCAAGCCGATTATTCTGGAGCCGGTGATGAATATCCAGGTTATCACTCCTGCGGAATTTATGGGCGATATTACCGGCGACTTGAATTCAAAGCGCGGCCGGATTGAAACTTTAGGCGACAGGGCCAACGTCAAAATAATCGACGCCAAAGTGCCGCTTTCGGAAATGTTCGGCTACGTCACCAAGCTTCGTTCAATGACCCAGGGTCGCGGCAGCTTCACGATGGAGTTCAGTGATTACGAGGAAGTGCCAGCTAACATCAGCCAGCTGATTATCGAAGGAAAGAAGAAGTAGTTTTTTCGTTAAACCGCTGTCTTGAATAATTAGTTCAGTTTTGTTACTATTTTATTAGGATTTTGAAATAAAAATAAGGAGCTAATAGATGAAGAAAATTGTTACGGTCCAAAAAAGGACGGTTAGTTACCAGTGTGAAGTTTGCGGCACAAAATACCGCAGCAAAACAGCGGCAAAAAGATGTGAAAAAAGGAAACTCGAGGAAAAGTTATTTAAAATCGGCGACTATGTCCAGGTGACACCGTGGCAGGTTTGCAACAAGCCCGGCAAAAGAGACAAGTATTATCCTCCTAAGGGAAAGATTGTTTATATCCACAGACCGCAGCTGCCAGATGATGAATACGAGAACAAATGGCTTGGTTTCTTGAAAGACCACGGCGAAAGGATGAATTTCCATGTTCGCCTATATAGGATAAGGTTCAAATGCCCTCTTTGCGGTAGGGAGCACGAAAGGGAATTTTACGCTCCTGAACTTAAGAAAATTTCTAAATAATAAAATAAAAGCGGGATAACCTCCCGCTTTTTTCTTTTCTCTCTGATAATTCTAATCTATCAGCTCCAAACTCTTAAACGCTTTTTCGTAGAAGCTGATTACTCTTAAGGCGGTTTGTGAATCGAGGGAAAAGTCCGGTTCGTGCACCAGGTGGTTTCTGACTTTGTGCGCTTCCCAGATTTCGTTTAAATTGGGAAGCTGGGCGGGATTCAGGTTTTTAAGCCGTTCGCCCAGGCTCTCGCCGCGGATATTCGCCGACTTTAAAACGTCGTCCAAAATATTATCGGCTTCTATCACGGCCAGCTTGGAATGTCCCTCATCGCCGTAAGAAAGAAGTTTTTTTGTTTTCAGCCAGGCTTTATTGGCTTTGTTTTTATTTTTTCCGCCTTTGCCGAGAGCGCCTGTTATTTTTTCTATTTTGGAACCAAGTAAATTACCGACAAAAGCCAGATAAAGGGCGCCGACTAAAAACAGGGCGGTGATTAAGACGCTTAATATTTTAAAATCGGTTAAATTTTTCAAAAAGAATTCGGCGATACCGAGCGCCAAAAGCTTCCCGTTGGGCAAAGCAACGCGGGTTATATCGCTAAATAGGAGATTTTCCAAATTTAAAATTTGGTCGGGCAGGGTTGAAGTGGTGTTCATTTCAGTTTTTCATAATATTGCCCGAGCCCGAGAATGTCAACTTCTTTGAAGTGTTTTCCGATAAGCTGGAATCCTAAGGGCAGAGGACTGATTTTATTCCAGTTATTAACCGGAATAGAGACGGCGGGGACGCCGGCCAAATTGATAGGTATGGTAAAAATATCGGAAAGGTACATTGAAAGCGGGTCGGCCATTTTTTCGCCGATTTTGAAAGGCGGCGTCGGCGAAACGGGAGTAAGGATAACGTCGACGTTTTTAAAAGCTTCTTCGAAATCTTTTTTAATTAAAGCGCGGACTTTTTGGGCTTTGTTGTAATAGGCGTCGTAGTATCCGGAAGAGAGGACGAAAGTTCCCAGAATTATCCGGCGTTTTACTTCTTCGCCGAAGCCGACGCTCCGGTCCTGTTTGTAAAGCTCCGCCAGATCGAGATTTTCGCGTTTGACGCCATTAACTGGGCTGTAGCGTAAGCCGTCGAAGCGGGCCAGGTTAGCGCTGACTTCGGCAGGCATAATTATGTAATAGCAGGAGAGCGCGTATTTGGTGTGGGGCAGGGATATTTTTTTGATTTTCAGCCCCAAACTTTCCATCTCTTTAATGGTTTGATCCAGGCCGGCAGACACGGTTTTATCCATTCCTTTAATGAAATACTCTTCCGGCAAACCGACGGTCAGATTTTTAATTTTTTCAAAGTTTGGATTTAAAAGTTCTTCGCCGTAGCTGACTTCCTGGCTGGTCGAATCCATCGTATCTTTGCCGGCGATGGCCGAAAATAAAATCGCGGCGTCTTCGACTGTTTTGGCCATTGGCCCGATTTGGTCTAGGCTTGACGCCATTGCCATCAGCCCGTAGCGGGAAACGGCGCCGTAAGTCGGCTTTAAGCCGACGATGCCGCAAAATCCGGCCGGCTGGCGGATAGAGCCGCCGGTATCGGAGCCCAAGGAGGCGACGGCCATATGGGCCGCCACGGCCGCGGCCGAACCGCCGGAAGAGCCGCCGGGAACGCGGCTTAAGTCGTAGGGATTTTTAGTGGTTTGGAAAGCCGAATTTTCGGTGGAAGAGCCCATCGCGAATTCGTCCAGATTGGTTTTGCCTAAAAAGACGGCATGGCTTTCTTTAAGCTTTTTAATGACGGTGGCGTCATAGCTGGCGCGGTAATTTTCGAGCATCTTCGAAGAGGCGGTCGCCAGATGGCCTTTTATCAAAATAACATCTTTGATAGCCAAAGGCGCGCCGGCCAAAAGCGGAAGTTCCTCGCCTTTCTGAACCAGCAAATCGACCTTCTCGGCTTCCCTTAAAGCTTCATCTTTCAGCAGGTTCAGGTAGGCATTTATTTTTTTGTCTTTTTCTTCTATGTATTCAAAAAATGCCTGGGTGATTTCCAGGGCTAGGAATTCTTTTTTTAAAAGTTTCTCGCGGAAATTTTTAAGAGTAAGCCCGTGAAGGTTAACCATTTTTTTCTTTTTCATCAGACTTTTCCCTGCTTTCGGCGGAAAAAATAGCGGGGATTTTCAAATAACCGTCTTGTGATTCCGGAAATGTTTCATATCCTAAGCCGCGGAAAGAATTTTCCCTTTCATCGTCTTCGCGGAAAACGTTTTTTGAGGCGGTGCCGCCAGTCATCGGCTGGATGTTTTGGGTGTCTAATTTTTGAAGTTCTTCAAAATAATCAAGAATGCTCTTTAAATCTTTAAGCAGCTTATCCTGTTTCTGTTCGTCGATTTCAAGCCGCGCCAGCTCAATTAAATGTTTTAAGTTTTCTTTGTTTATATTGGAAGCCATTATGTTAATTATAAAATTAAAATTATAAATTTTTAATCGCTTTACTCATAAAATTGGTTCCCTGCCTACCGGCAGGCAGGGCTCGGTATAAATAAAAATTCTTTTTCATTTTTCCCTCGCTGCCAATTTTAATCAAAATTAGTTCGGCCGGTGGCTCTGGATGGAGTCGGACCATCTTCTGAGCGTTATGAGTGCTCCGTTCTAACCGTTGAACTACAGAGCCGAAAAATTAGGCAGGCG
>JAVHRF010000139.1:5157-6909 GCA_036171515.1 Minisyncoccota bacterium
CAGGCGATGTTATTATGTTAGCAGAAATTTTTATTTTGACAACTAACTTGTTTTTGTATATGATGCTAAAGTAATATCGCGGGGGAGAGGAGCGGCTACCTCGTCAGCCTCATAAGCTGAAGTTTACGGGTTCGACTCCCGTCTCCGCAACAAAGAAGTCGAACGGCGGAGTCCTGATTTATACCAATAAATCAGGATGAGCCGGTGCCCAGACAAATTTTTTTGCGACGGCAAAAAATTTAGTCGAGGGCGACTCCCGTCTCCGCAACAAAACTATGGGCAAAAAAGAAAATTTAGACATAAACTATCTGAATAAGTTCGACAAGGCGAGGACAGAATCCGTTGAAGAAGCGGATTTTAACAGGGAAATGGAAGATATTGCCGTCAAAGACGTTGATTCTTTAATTCGGGAAGGCCGCGCTTTTTGGAAAGAAAAACGCGACAACGAGGGCGGCCAGGAACTTGAAGAAATTACCGTAACGCTTCCCGACGGGAAAGTTTTATTCTACGCGAACGAAAAAGAGCTAAAAAAATTTTCAGAAGATGCAATAGATAAAATAAAGGTGAAATTCTCTCCGAACGCGGAAGAAAGAGCGAATTTTTACGATGGCGAGCCTATAACGTTTGCCGCTATGGCTAAAATAAAAAAAGCAATCAGGTCGGGCGGTATTGTTGAAGATAAAAAATACGGCAAAGACGGGGAAACTATCGAAGAATCAACGATTAAATTGGTTAGCGGCGAGATTGTTTCTTATATGAACATCAAAGAAATCGAAAGATTATCAAAAGAGGACGCGGAGCGTAAGGCTGTCGCGCGAAAAATGGCCCAGGAAAAACGAAGCGGGAAATTGCTTTCGGATAATAATTAAAAAAACCGTCCAGCTCTTTATCCGAAAAGAATTGGTCGGTTTTGCGTAAAGATTAAGGATTACCGAAGAATAGCCTAAAATAGTGGGATGTTTCAGTGCACTTGACAAATCTAAATTTTATTGCTATTATTTAGTAAATAAGCAGCACTTTAAAAAATAAAAAGGAGGTGCTATATGGGCGATTTAAATGTTCAGTCTTTGCCGTCTAATGGTTTCGAAGTTAAAGAGAAGACCACCCTTACAGGGGAAAGTGATTTACGGCTTATAGACCATCCGATTGGCAGCATATTTGTCGGGCTGGTAGTGCGCCTCGGTAATAAGCTATTTGTCATTCTTGAAGATAAAAAGCTAAAATGGCGTTTTATCGGCGGAAAAGTGGAAGAGCAGGATGATGTGAAAGGCATTTTGCCCGTTTTGAAAGAGAAGGGAGCGGGCGGTGTTAATTATCAGGATTTAGTCGCTCTCACAAGAGCGGCGATCAAGAGAGAGACACTGGAAGAATCCGGAAACGTAATTGATCCGGGAAAAAGGGCGAAATTTGTCTGCGCTTTTCTGGGTAACGATGAAAAAAATCCGGGCAAGCTTCATCTTCAAGTATTTCTTGAATATAAACTCAAGGAAAATGAGGAGTGGAAATTCGACCCCCAGCAACCGTCCAGTGAGGAGGAGAAGGTTATAAATTCCAACTGGGTAGCTCTGAATTATGACGCCGAAACGACAAGAATCAACCTTGATCCGTTTATCAAGATGTCGCCTTCGCACTTTAAAGCCGCTCTGCAGTTCGCCAGGAACCGCCAGGGACAAGCAATGCTTCCCCCCTAATGGATAATTAGGGGGATTTTTTTTATTGATAAAGTTTGGCTGATTTTGTAAAATTTTAAAA
>JAVHRF010000140.1:0-2229 GCA_036171515.1 Minisyncoccota bacterium
TCGGTAAAAAGTTCGATTTTGGAACGGCTGAGCTTGAAAGGCGCAAGCGACTCTGGCTCGTAAATATTTTTTGTTCTTTTGGAGATGTAATAGTCGGACATTATAAATATTTTTTATCTATCGCCTTTTCATTATACCAGAAAACAGGAAAATTTATTATTGCATTGACAAAAATCAGAGCTGCTATAAATTTAAGACAGTTATTTTATAAGGAGATTGTATGCCGAAAAAAATAGAAAAACCCTGGTGCGTCTGCTTTGATTGGTTTTTCCCTTCTTGCGTCGGAAAAATAGAAAAAGAATCAGACGAAACAGCTCACGTGAGATACTCTGAAGGACAAATATACCCTCTGGAACTTTGGGATAAAAAATATATAAAGAGATTCGACACTATAACCAAAGCCATAAAACACTACGCCAAATGGGGTCACAAGAGACATCTTATAGAAATAATGGGACATAATTTTCCTTCGCAGAAAGAAGAAATATTAAAAATCAATTTTAATTAATTACGCCCGCTTTCGCGGGCTTTTTTATTAAACTAATATTTTTCCAACTCGATAAAAAATTATTTGAAAATCGAAACGAATTTCAATGGGTCGACAGCAACATCGTTGATTTTTACCGACAAATGAAGATGCGGCCCGGTGGCGTAGCCGGTTTGGCCGACTAAGCCGATAATCGTTCCTTTGGAAACCGCCTCGCCTTTTTTGGCGATAATTTTGCTTAAATGGAAATATGCCGAAAAAATTCCGTCGCCGTGATCGATAATCACCGAGTTGCCGTAAACAGGGTCGAAATAAGCGTCATCGACGACTCCGTTATTTATAGCCGCAACCGCACTCCCTGTTTTCGCGCTGAAATCCACACCCAAATGGCGGATTGTTTCGCTTCCCGTTTTCCGGATTTCCCCAAAACGGCTACCTATTTTCCGGTTATTGGAAAGCGGCAGGCCGAAAGGCTTATTAAAATAAATATTTCCGGAGCTTGAAGAGAAAATATCGTTAAGTTTGGCGTCCTGGATATTTAAGCTTGAGACCAAGCTTTTCGCCGTCAGCCCAAGCTTTTGGGGAACGCCTAAAACAACGACAGGAAATTTCCTCGCTAAAACCGTTATTTGTTTTTGGAAAATATCGCCGCCGCCAAAGTCAATCTTCAGCGGATAACTGCCGGGTTTTTTCGCCGGCGAAATTCCGAAAACCGCGGCATAACCGTTTTTATATTTTAAAAAAGAAACCGGCTGGCCGTCGAAACTGGCCGATTGGGCTGTCAAATTATCGCCCGAGAAAAAAACCGCTACCGCATCGCCCTGCTGAGGCCGGCTACTTGAGATGTTTATATAAGCCGCCGGGGCCGCCGAAGCAACCGAAGACAAAAACATAATTCCGCCCAAAACCGCCGGAATGAAAATAGCTTTCTTCATAATGTTATTCTAGGCCGATATGGTTAAGCATCTAGCCATTCCTTTTTGGGAATTCCGGATTGTCGAATGATTGCGCCCATAGTTCCTTCAGGAATTGATTTGGATCCATGATACTGCGTATGAGTCATGTATATTCTATAATTTATATATTTTATAAAATAATAGTGGCTACCTCTAACGTGGTGCAATTGAAAACCTTGTTGGAATAAAAAACTTGAACATCCCGAAATGTCCAATTTGAAATACCTCGTGGCATGCTAAAAAAATACTATGCTACAGCTAAATTTCTGACACCAAAATCAAAAACGTTTCTTGGGAGAGCGGCTGACGGTTTTTTGGTTGCTGACTGAGCCTGATTCCATATTATTTCGTATTCTTCGTCTGGTTTTTGGTTTAGAATTGGATTTATCGCTTTTTCACGAAACCCTTTTAGTTTTTGAGCGGCTTCAATATACCCTTTTACTGCTTCTTGTAATTCTAAATAAACTAAATTTGGATCGTCTCCGACTTGGACAATATTAAACTCTAAAGCCGCCGCCCGCCATTCGGTCCCTTTCTTAAAAACAATCCAGCGATATCTTCCTTTTTTTGTCGTATTTTCCATTACCATATTTTTACCATACATTAAGGATCATTGCAAAATCATAATCAGGTTCAACGCGTAGATATGGTTTATAAACAGTCTTACAAAATTATTGACAAGTGTTTATAAATATAATATAAATTTAACAGAAATTTAAAAAGGTAAAAAAGGAGAAAAAATATGTCTATAAAACCCGAAAATTACAATTTGGTTTTCGAACCGGA
>JAVHRF010000140.1:2239-6861 GCA_036171515.1 Minisyncoccota bacterium
GGATCTGGAGGCCTCGACTTTCAAAGGAGAGGAAATTCTGATTTTCGAAACGGAAAACGGACTTGACCGCATTGTTTTGGACGCGCGGGAATTGAAAATAACTTCCTGCGAATTCATTGGCGAAAAAACGGCTAAGGTGAAAAATTTCAGCCTTGATGAAAAAGAAGAAAAACTCATTATCACGCTCGAAAACACCCTTTTGCCGGGCAGATACCGCCTAAAGATATGCTTTGAAGGATTGCTCAGCGATAAGTTCGCCGGCTTTTACCGGAGCACGTATTCCGAGGACGGCAAAGAAAAATATTTCGCGACGACCATGTTTGAAGCCGCGGACGCCAAACGCGCCTTTCCCTGTGTCGACCACCCCCTTTATAAAGCGACTTTCGACGTTCAGATAGTTGTCGCCAAAGGGCTGCGGGCGGTTTCAAATACCTTGCCAGTCGAAGAAAAAGAGCTGGAAAACGGCGGAAAAATTTTCAGATTCGCGACCACTCCGAAAATGTCCACTTACCTGCTTTATCTGGGAATAGGAGAGTTCGGATTCCTGGAAGGCCACCGCGACAACATCCTTATAAGGGCCGTCGGCGTCGCGGGCAAGGAAAAGCACGGCGCGTTCGCTATTGAAGTCGCCAAAAAATGCCTCAATTATTACGAGAAATACTTCGGCGTTCCCTATCCATTGCCGAAACTTGATTTAATAGCCGTACCCGATTTCGCGATGGGTGCGATGGAAAACTGGGGAGCGATAGCTTTCCGCGAGACAGCCATGCTTTATTACGAAGGCGAAACATCTCAGTCGTTAAAGCAGCGCGTAGTCGAAGTCGTCGCCCACGAAATAGCCCATATGTGGTTCGGCAATCTGGTGACGATGAAATGGTGGGACGACCTGTGGCTGAACGAAAGCTTCGCAACCTTCATGTCTTACAAAATATTGGACCGCTACTGGCCCGAATGGGACGTCTGGTCCAAATACGTCAAAGAAAAATATTTCAAAGGCATGGATATCGACAGCCTTAAATCTTCCCATCCGATTAGAGTTAAGGTTAACCATACCAGTGAGATAGACGAGCTGTTCGACGCGATCGCCTACGAAAAAGGCGGAAGTATTCTGAGGATGATTGAAAATTATTTAGGCAAAGAAGTTTTCGGACAGGGACTGAAAAACTACATCGGGAAATTCAAGTATTCAAACGCGGAAGCCAAAGATCTATGGGACTCCATGGAAGAAGCGGCTAAAAAGCCGGTCACGGAAATAATCCAGAGTTTCATCCTTCAGACAGGCTATCCCGTCGTCAAAGCCGAACTGGCCGGAAACAGCCTGAAGCTCAGCCAGGAAAGATTTTTGCGCGAAGGTCCGGCGCCGAAAAAAACAAAATGGCAGATTCCGCTGGTCATCCGGTACGGCAAAGGCAATGAAAAACTCATAAGGCGCGTCCTTAAGGAATCCGAGGAAATAATTCCTCTTCCCGAAAAACCTGAGTTTGTAAACATCAATTGCGACTATTGCGGGTTTTTCATAGCCGACTATTCGGAAGAACTCCTGACGATGCTGGGAGAAAATATTAATGAGGCCAACAACAAAGACAGAATGGGAGTCGTCCATGATCTTTCCTACCTTGTTTATTCGGGAAAGAAAGATCTGAATGTATTCCTGGATTTTGCCGGCCGGCATCTTGACGGCGAAACAGACCCGGAAGTTCTCCAGTATTTGAACAGCAAGTTCTACGGTTTCGCGGCTATGCTGGAAAACAAATCAGCCAAAGAATTGGCCGTCAGATTTTCCAAAAAGGCCGTCGGCCGGCTGGGATACGAACTGAAAGGCGGCGAAAGCGCTTCGGATTCGTTTTTGCGGGTAAACGCGATATCTATCCTTTCGGCATTCGACGACAAAGACGCCTGTGATTTCGTGATTAATAAGTTCAATGGAATGCCGGGAAATAGGAAGGACATCGATCCGGATATCCGCGGCCTTATCTATTACGAAGCCGCTTGGATAGACGAAAACAATCACGACAAGCTTATCGAGTTTTACCGCGCGGCGGAAACGGAAGAAGAAAGAATGACTCTGCTTGTCGCGATGGGAAACGTGAAAAACAAATCCCTCGTCAGAAAAACGCTTGATTTTTCCCTTACCCGGGAGGTGCGCTTCACGAACATATCCTATGTAATGTCCGGCGTCAGCGACAACCCGATTGCCGGCGACGTCGCCTTGGACTGGCTTTTCGAGAAGTGGGACGAAGCGCATGAAAGGGCCGGCGGCTTGGGCGCGCCTCTTTCCGAAAGAATTATAGAATATCTCATACCCGAATGCGGAATCGGCAGAGAAACCGAAATCAGATTATACTTCGAAAAGAAAGATATGCGCGGCCTGGAAAGAACTTTGAGCCAGGCGCTCGAGAGACTCAGGATAAACACCAGACTGGTTGAAAAATACAAAAAAAACTAATTATAGCCCCCGCTAAGCGGGGGCTTTTTATTTATCTTACTCCGGCAACACGCCCAGTTTTTTAAACCAGTATTCCCAGACAGATTCGAGCTTCAGGTTTTTTATTTCTTCTTTTGAGTACCAGCCGGCCGATTTCGTTTCCCTTTTTTCCCGCTCAATCTCGCCCGAAGCGGAACAATGAAAAACATACCAATAATGAGAAGTTATTCCGCGGCTGCACCAGTTCCAGTCCAGCTCTTCTTCGAAAAGAAGTTCGGCGGTTTTGATGTCGAGCCCGACTTCTTCCTTCACTTCCCGGACAACCGCCTGCTTTTCGTTCTCGTCTTCATCGACGTGACCGGCGACTCCGGCAAAACCGTAGGGCGGCACGCCGCGGTCTATCAAAAGATATTTTCCGTCCCGCTCGATAAGCGCGCCGACGGAAAAATGCATCGGCTTGCCGTCCGGCGTTTCGGCTGCCTTCGGTTTTGGTTCGTTAGATTGCATTTTTTAATCTTATCAATAAAACCAAGTTTCGTTAATAAAAAAATAGCCCGGCTCTTCCGTGAAGAAGCGGGGCTATTAATCATTTTGAGTTTATAAATCTTATCAGCGTTGGACTGGGACAGGCGTAAGAAGCCAAAAAGGCGTTTGGGAACGCTGCCATCTTCAGCACTAATCCGATAACCCGACCATCGCAATCAACCACCGGTCCGCCGCTATTTCCCGGCCCGACTCGCGCCGATAATTGCAAATAGGAATTGCCGCCGTCGCTCAACGAAGTCAGTTTGGAACTGAATCCCAAAGTATACTGGGGGAAAATGCTGTTAGGATTACCAATCACCAAAACAACTTCTCCTAACATCGGTATTTGGCTGGCTATTTCAAGCGGTTTGGCGGAGAAAAAGAGCGTGGACGCCGTAAAGTCTAAAAGGGCCAGGTCGTCCGTTCTGTCGAGTTTATTCAGCGTCATCGCGAAGCTGGTAAATTTAAATGTCCGAAGATTCGTTATGACCTCTCCCAGATAGTAATA
This sequence comes from Minisyncoccota bacterium, assembly GCA_036171515.1. Lineage (GTDB taxonomy): Bacteria > Patescibacteriota > Minisyncoccia > UBA6257 > 2-01-FULL-56-20 > JAMDBA01. The sequence goes on from JAVHRF010000140.1 coordinate 5,698, forward strand.
CTGACCGGAATCGGTATAAATTAAATGGCCGGCCGTTAAAACTTTCACCCCATTCGGAGTTTTAACGAAAAACGCCGTTCCTACCATAAAAGCCCGCCCATCCTTAAAAACCGTTACCCTTATCACGCTTGGCGTGACTTTTCTGAATGTGTCCGATACCTTGGATAAGCTGCAGACCTCAGTCGGCGAACGGTCCTTTGTTTTAGCCGAATTACCGCAGAACACGAGCGCCGCGATCGCAAAAATGCCTATCGCAAAACCTGTTATTTTCCTAACCATCTCAATCTCCTTTCTTAATTTTGTTTTGAATTTCCTAATTTAAAATTAAAACAAAATAAATATTTTGTCAAAAAACAGCCGGAGAAATACGATAATTACCAGACAAACGGAACGAGAGCTTTGGTCTTTTTCCGGTATTCCGGGTATTTATCGGGAAACTGCCGCACCATCAGCCGCTCCTCGACGAAAACCCTGTTCACAAAAATAAAACCTATAAAAATGAAAAATATCAGCCAGAACAAGCCAAGAGCGAGAGCCGAACCAAGCAGAGCAAGGAGCATGCCAGTATAAATAGGGTGGCGGACGAAACGGTAGGGGCCGGAAGTTATCAATTCGTGATTTTCTTTGAGAGTAGGATAAGCGCTCCAGTTTTTTCCCAGATGCCGCCTTGCCCAAATAGCGAAGGCTGTGCCGGCCGCGCAAAAGACGGCGCCGATAACGCCCAGAAAAACGCCGAAGAAATTATTTACCGGATGCCGGAAAATCCCGCCGATAAACGCCGGCCGGTAAGCCAAAAGAAGAACCACGGCGGCCGCGAACGCCAGCCTCAGCAAACTTCCTTTCGCCCACTCCCCTTTCTGCCCGACATTCTTTTTGACGCCAACAGCGGAAATTACCCAATACAAAAGAAAAATGAGCCAGCAGGCGGCGATAAACAAATTTAATATTTTCATATCGGTTAATTTTAGCGCGGTTTAAATTAAATCCAAAACGCTGCAACCTTGAATTAAACGAGGCGTTGGTTTAATCTTCTTTTATACGGAGGCGTGGCCGAGTGGCTGAAGGCAGCATCCTGCTAAGATGTTAACCGGGAAACCGGTTCGAAGGTTCGAATCCTTCCGCCTCCGCAAAATGGCTTTTAGGATGCCGACCGGCATTATAAAG
>JAVHRF010000141.1:0-1548 GCA_036171515.1 Minisyncoccota bacterium
AATGGAAGATCCGAAATCGCAAGTCGATGTCCACGATTACGAAAATTACATCGCGCCATCGGTCACGTATTCGGCCACCTTCAAATCATTGAAAGCGTTGAGCTTCGGCGTCGGTCTCGCGTACTTTATTTCCAATTACGGGCAATCGACATCAAATCCGTTTGTCGATTACGAAGTAAGGCTGAATCCCGAAGAAGATTTGTATTTCGGGCTCAGGCACAGGGTTCAGGATTTTTCGCTGTCCCTTGACGAGAATCTTGGCTTTCAGAATGTCGGCGCTTTCAGCTTGAACTGGACAGCATCCAATCCGCAAGAGATAAATGAGCTTTACGCTTATAAGTCTTTCCTTATCGGCAGCAAAAACAATTTGCTGATTAAAGTTGATTACACGCCGCTTCTTTTGCAGGATAATTTCAACGAAGCGGAAATGAGTTTGTCGTATATATACGACAAACGGGCTGGAATCAGTTTCTTTGGCGAAGAGAGCGAGCAAAAAGAAAAGGGGACGATAAGGCTGAAATCGATGCCGCCGATTCCGCCGCTCTACGAGGCGATTGGCAAAGAATACGGAGTGGATATTTCCAGTTTGAATCCGAATTTGGCGGAAATGGAAATAGACTACAGTATCCTAAGGTTTGGCGCGAAAGTTTTCGGGTTTATCGACTCCCGAAACAAAAACCGGCTGGATTTAATTTTTTCCAGAGGGATTTTTAATGCCGACCTTAAGGGGACGACCAGCATAAACATATCTGCCGATAAATTGATAAATATCGGATTAACGCCGTTTATGGCATCGGGAAACCTGGAAATCCAGGAGGACCAGATAGGCGGCGCCTACAGTTACAACGCCGAAAACTGGAATCTGGGTTTTGGATTAAGATACATTGCCTTGTACGACCTTAGCGGCAGCGTATCGTACAGCGGCATCGCCAGCGATACTTCTAAAGTAGAGTTCGACGATTTAAAGCTTTGGCGAATGGATATTACGAGTTCCGTTAAAATAGCCGATAGCGTCAAATTGAATTTGTCGCTAGCGCAGTATTTTCCGGCATTTGATTTATGGGAATCCGGGAATGGCCATAAAAATCCCGCGCCTCCGGCTCCGGCTAATCCGCCACCAAGCAGTCCGCCGACTTCCGGCGACCCTCCGCCGCCGGCGCCAAGCCACAGCGGCAGCTCTTCTGTCCCGTTGTCCAAATACCTGACGAACTCCGGTTTCTCGGTAGCGATAGGCCTGACATATTACTTTTAGAACTTTTGACAGCTCCTTCGGGGGCTGTCTTTTTTTATTTTATCTCCTAAATCCTATATCCTGACTTTTAATCCTCAATTCCTATATCCTTCCGCTAGGCTCCAGCGGCCTAAGCCGCCCTGCCCTCTCGCCCAGCCCTTTTAGCGAAAAGGGCTGGGCTCCGAGAGCTTCCTTTAAAGAGGTTATTTCAGCTCTAATAAGAGAAGGGCGAGATTTACTCTCTCTCTCTCGTAAAGTGGTGTTCATAGTCGTTCATTGGGTTATGGATTTATTATAACAAAAATCCGCTTATCTTA
>JAVHRF010000142.1:0-1548 GCA_036171515.1 Minisyncoccota bacterium
CTTACCCGGCTTCTTATAAATTCGCCAGGTTCGGCGGGGGTGTCGCTAATAATTGCGGCGGAGAAAAGACGGTTAAATACGGCTCTATCCGGGAATGGGTGCTGGAGGTTAAGATGGTTTTAGAAGACGGTTCGGAAGCGGTTTTTAAAAATATCCATCCTGACGAGCTGATTAAAATCCAGGCCCAAGACACTTTGGAGGGAAAAATTTACCGTGATATGAGCGACTTGATTATCGGCAATTATAATTTAATCCATAACTATCAGCCAAAAGCGAATAAAATTTCAAGCGGTTATTGGCTTATCGACGTTGTCAGGGAAGATGGCGGCTTTGATTTGACGCGGCTTATCTGCGGCTCGCAGGGAACTCTGGGGATTGTCACGGAAATTAAATTAAAAACAATCAAACGCGCTCCCTTAAACGGCCTGCTGCTTCTTTCTTTCGATGATTTGGAAAAAGGCGGGGAAGCAACTCGGAGAATTTTGGCCCACAAGCCAAGCGCTCTGGAGTTTATCGATAAATTTTTGATTGAAATGCTTCAAAAAGAAAGACCGGACAGCGTAAAAATAATAATGGAAGGGAAAAACGAGGCGCCGCCTTTAATTATAATGGCTGAATTTGAGGGGGATGATATGGGCGCCATCAAAAAAGTTATCGGCGAAGTTAAAGAAGAAAATAAAGACCTGACGTCGGATACGCGCGAAGCTTACGATAAAGCCGAACAGGACAAACTCTGGGAAGCGCGGCGTTCGGCGGCGGTCGTCGCCGAAGGCGGAACCGGGCCGAAAAAAGCGCTGCCTTTCATAGAAGATACGGCCGTTCCTCCGGAAAATCTGGCCAAATATCTTTCTTCTCTTTATGGAATTATGAAAAAATATCAGGTTGATTTTTCCGTCTGGGGGCACGCCGGAAACGGCAATCTTCACCTCCAGCCGTTTTTAAGTCTTAGCGACCCGGCCGACAAAGAAAAGTTATTCAATATCGCCAAAGAAGTTTATGATGCGGCTCTTAAGCTGGGCGGCACTCTTTCTGCCGAACACAACGACGGCCTGATGCGCGCGCCGTTCCTACCTCAGGAGTTCGGCCCGCTTTATCTCGTTTTCGAAAAAGTGAAACAGATTTTCGACTCGCTGGACATTATGAATCCGCATAAAAAAATTGGCGTCAGTTTGGATTTTGCCAAAAGCCACGTCAGGGAAGATTATATAATCGATATTCCCGCCCCCAGGCCAAAATCCTAAACTCGGGCAATTTCTGTTATAATAAATCCATATCCCAATGAATGCTTATGATGAAACCACTTTACGAGAGAGAGAGAGAGAGAGAGTAAATCTCGCCCTTCTCTTATTAGAGCTGAAATAACCTCTTTAAAGGAAGCTCTCGGAGCCCAGCCCTTTTCGCTAAAAGGGCTGGGCGAGAGGGCAGGGCGGCTTAGGCCGCTGGAGCCTAAGAACGCCTGGTTCCGAAAAAGAGGTTATTTCAGCTCTTCCTCTTCTTTCACCCTCATAGAACTCCTGATAGTCATCGCCATCCTGGTAATCCTGGCTG
>JAVHRF010000143.1:0-6822 GCA_036171515.1 Minisyncoccota bacterium
ACTTCCCTATCTCAAGCATATCGCCAAGAACCGCAACCTTTCTTTTTGCTTCGATATCCCTTAAAACATCCAAGGCCGCGCGCATTGAAACCGGGCTGGCGTTATAGCTGTCGTCGATAATCCATGTTTCTTTAACGCCTTTCGACAATTTCATCCGGCCGTCCAAAGGCTGGTAGCGTTTATTCAGAGCGTCGGAAATTTTTACCAAATTGACGCCGAATATCAAACCGACCGACGCGCCAATGGCGGCCGCGTAAGCATGGGATATCCCTAAGACACCTTCGATTTTCACCGGCACGACATTCCCTCCGTGAACCAATTTAAAATAAATTCCCCGCCAATCTTCGCCGAAATGATTTTCAAAATTATTAATTTTAACATCGGCGGGACCATCACAACCGAAAGTCGTTATATGGGCGCGGGTTTTATTTTTTAAATCCATCACCCTTTCGTCGTCGGAATTCAAAACCGCGAAACCGGTCACCCCGAGAGCTTCTATTAAATGGGACTTTTCTTTGGCGAGTTCGTCCGGGCCGCCAAAAAATTCCACGTGCGCCGGAATATCCCCTATCGCGGTGATGACGCCGATATTCGGCTTGGCGATTTCCAGAAGATATTTAATGTCTCCGGGCCTATCGGCTCCGTATTCCAAAATCAAAATCTCCGGATAATTGGATTTGAAAACCAGTCTCGCCGCGCTCACGACAATCACCCGGGGCCAAAAAATTATTGGGTGGCTTATTTTTTGATAGTCGCCCAAAATCGCCAAGGGGAAGCCCAGCTCGTTATTGAAATTAGCCCTTATTGCCCTGACTTTCCTTTCCGGATAAAGGACGGACGCGATGGCCAGCTTAGCTGAAGTTTTGCCGACACTTCCGGTTATTCCGATTATTCCCGGCCGGTAACGCTTTAAAGTCTCTTTAGCCAGAAAACGCAGTATGCCTTTTAAAATTTGATGTTTATTTTTTTCCATAATTTAGCCGTTTATCCTGTCGGGAGAAATATTGTAATAATTAATCATAAACTGCGCCAAGCCTTTAAAAGCGGGAACGACTGTTTCGGCGGCGAAAGGATTGCCGAACGGGTCGTCCAATTTTATGAAAATTAAAAATTTAGGATTAGTGGCCGGGCCGAAACCGATGTAAGTGTCTATGTATTTATCGCTGTAATAGCCGCCGTGAACGTGGTCGGGAATCTGGGCGGTGCCGGTTTTGCCCGCCAAGGAATAGCCCGAAAGGTCGGCGACTTGAGCCTTGTCTATCGCCGCCACCATCATTTGGGTAACCTGGCTGGCCGCGTCGGCGCTTATCGGCTGCCCGATTGCTTCGGGCTGAAGAGCCGCGTTGATGTATGGCCTCATCAGCTTTCCGCCGTTAGCAATTGCCGACATAGCCGCGACCATTTCTATAGGTGTCACCGCGATACCCTGCCCGAAAGAAGCGGTAGCATAAGTAACCTGGGAGGCATTGTCTTTCAGCTGGCGCGTGTCGCCGGTAATTTCTCCCGGCAAATCAATGCCCGTTGTTTTATTGAAGCCAAAATCCAAAACGCCCTGTTTGAATAATTGGTTGCCGGTTTGCTTTTCGGCAAAAGCCGCGCCAGTATTTAAAGAATCTTCGATAACAGTAGTCATATCAACTTTGCCGTGAGCTTTTAAATCCCAGTTCCTGATAGTGTGGCCATTAAGAACCAGTGAACCGGTATCGACATAAGTCGTATTCGGGGTTATTTTCCCGTTATTTATTCCGATTGCCATAGTAATAGGCTTGAATATGGAGCCGGGCTCGTAAATTTGGGAAACAGCCGGATTGATAAAATTTCCGATATCGGCCGAAGAATAATTATTGGGGTCGAAATCGGGAATGCTGCCCATCGCCAGAATCTTGCCGCTTTGGGGATCGTTGACAATAACCTCCCCGCCGGTCGCTTTATATTGGCTGACGAGGTTTTTTAAAACCATCTCGGCTTCATTGTCTATGTTCGGGTCGATAGTCAGCGTCAAATCTTCGCCCGGCTGGGGAGAAACGACTTTGCCGCCGTTGAGGCTGCCCGACTCTCCGCTTAAAGAAGAATTATAAAATTTTTCAACGCCGTAACGACCGCTCTCTCCGACCGACTGGTCATTGTAACCGACAAACCCCAAAACCTGGCTGGCTAAAGAAGCGAAGGGGTAGAACCTGTCAGATTCATAGGTCGAATAAATTCCTTTCAGACTCAAATCGCTTATTTGCTGAGCAACGCTCGAGTCGGCTTTTCTTTTCAGAAGCTCGTAAGAATCATTGGGTTTGGATAGAATTTTTTCTAGCTGGCCGGCAGTTTGGTTTATCAGCGGAGCCAGCTGATTGGCGGCCTCCTGGATATCGGCTATCTCTTTGGGAACGGCGAATATCAAAGGATAATCTTTGTTTATTGCCAAAGGAATCGGATTGCCGTTTTTGTCCGTCCCGTAGATGGCTCCCCTTTGCGCGTCAAAAAATCCGCCCGCGGCAAATTGCGTTTCGGCGCGCGCCAAATAATAAGAACCCTTAACTATTTGAATTTGATAAAAATGAAAAAGCAGGAGCGAAGCCGCGACTGTTATAATGGTTATTAATATTGAGAAGCGAAAGCCCATTTTGAATTTGTTTCGACATATTGAGGTTTTTCCTCGGCGACCAAGCCGTTAGCCTCGACGTAACCGGCGACGTTCTGGCTGGCAAAAAGGTCGAAAATCCGGTTATTGATTTCGGCGCTCTGCCCCTGAACCCCTTGAATCGCAATTTTAGCCTGGTCTATTCCGTTATTCAATGTCACCGTCTGGTTGTAAAAGAAAATCAGGCCCGCGGTTTCAATAATGATTATCGGCAGGAAAATAATAAGAATCCTCAAATAAAAATCCTTATTTTGGTTAAGCCGTATTATTGTCATAGCATTTGCAAAGCCCTTAATTTAGCCGACCTTGCCCTGGGATTCCTACTTATTTCTTCGGCATCAGGCTGGATAGGTTTTTTCGTCAGTATCCTCGCCTTTTTCTCTAAAGCTAATTTTTTAAATTCATTTTTAACTATTCTGTCTTCTAAAGAATGAAAACTGATAAATGCCGCCCGCCCGGATTCGCTTTTTAAAATTTCCGACAAAGAACCCAGGATTTTTTCCAGATTTTCCAGTTCCTGATTGACGAAAATCCTCAAGGCCTGAAAAACTCTGGTCGAGGGATTGATTCTCCCCCGCTCGTAATTTTTAGGGACGGCTTTTTCGATGATAGCCGTCAAATCAAAAGTCGTCTTTATCGGTTTCTTTTTTCTTTCCTCGATAATTTTACGGGCGATTTTTTTGGCGTACCTTTCGCCGCCGAAACGGTAAAAAATATCCGCCAAATCTTTCTCCTTAAAGCGATTAACAATATCCGCCGCCGTCAAAGCATCTCCGGAATCATATCTCATGATAAGAGGTTCGTTTTTTGAAAAACTGAAGCCGCGGCCCGATTCTTCGATTTGCCCGGAAGAAAATCCCAAATCAATCAGCAGGCCGTCGGCTTTCGGCAAATCATATTTTTTTAAAATGCCGGCCAAGTCGGCGTAATTGCCGTTAGACAAAACCAAATTTTTCAGTTTTGGCTTTTGATTTTCAAATTTTATTTTTAGCTTTTCAATCATATCCTTGTCCCAATCTACGCCAAGAAAAGTTCCGTCCGGAGAAATCCTGCCGATGACGGCCGCAGCGTGGCCGCCGCCATCGGCCGTTCCATCAATGAAAAATTCTCCCGGACGAGGGTTTAAAATTTCTTCAACTTGTTTTAATAAAACCGGCGTGTGCATTTTTAAATTCCCAATTCGCCTAATTTTTCGGCGATTTCTTCGGACGCGCCTTCCGTCCGTTTTTTATATTCTTCCCATTTATCCTTATTCCAAATTTCCAGACGGTTGTAGAGGCCGGCAATAATCACCTCTTTTTGCAAGCCGGCGTATTTTCTCAAATATTCCGGGATCAATACCCTGCCCTGAGAATCAAGTTCGGCATCGGTTGCGCCGGCAAGCATCAGCCTGGCGAAAGCGCGGGAGTTCGCCTGAGCCAAAGGAAGCGACGTTAATTTTTGCGCCAATGCCTCCCATGATTTGGCGGTAAAAACGAAAAGGCAGAAATCCAGGCCGCGGGTAATAATCGCTCCGCTCAAAAGTTCGGCCCGAAATTTGGCCGGAATAGCCGCCCTTCCTTTATTATCTAAATTGTGATGATATTCTCCTAAAAACATTTTATCCCCTAAAGTGGCTATTTATCCCCATAATTATCCACAGTTCACCACTTCTATTTCATCATAATCCACTGGCGCCATCTGTCAAAACGAAAAAACCCCTTAGTAAGGGTTTAAAAAGCTCAGTATTTAAGCGAAAAACCAGCCGCCAAGTCGAAAGATATCAACAGCTTAAGCACTTTCCATATATAGCAGACGCAAAGGCGTATTAATTTTACGCAAATTATAGACCGGCTCCCTCTTTCCTTAAGAGTTTGATTTTATTTTTTCTGCCCCGGTTATAGTCCCCCGCCTCCCCATTTGATTTGATTACGCGATGGCAAGGAATTTTATGGTCGTAATTTTTATTAAGAATATTGCCGACGGCACGACAGGCGCGAGGGCTGCCGGCAAGCTTCGCCACCTCCAGATAACTTAAAGTTTTTCCTCGTGGAATTTTAGAAACTATTTTTAAAACTTTTTCTTTAAATCCTATCTTTGTCATGATCTTGTCCGAATCCAGCCGTACTTAACGCAAATTAATAATGGGCGGTATAGGATTTGAACCTATGACCCCTGCAGTGTGAATGCAGTGCTCTGCCCCTGAGCTAACCGCCCCAATTCGGCCAAAGAAGCCGAATTTAATCGCTTCGCTCATAAAACAGGTTCCCTGCCTGCCGGCAGGCAGGGCTCGGTCTAAATAATAACTTCGCCATTACTTTTCCCTTGCTGCCCGTTTTAAAAAAATTATTTAATCTCCACTTGAGCTCCCGCTTCTTCCAGTTTCTTTTTCATTTCTTCCGCCTCCTCTTTCTTAACTCCCTCTTTAACGGTCTTCGGAGCTCCTTCAACTAAATCTTTCGATTCTTTCAAACCTAAGCCCGTAATTTCCCTGACGACTTTGATAACATTTATTTTCTGGGCGCCGCCGGATTTAATGACGACGTCAAAAGCGGTTTTCTCTTCGGCTTTTTCGCCCGAAGCGGCGGCCGCGGCCGGCGCCATCGCCGAAACTCCGAATTTCTCAGAAATCGCCTTAACCAGCTCCGAGAGCTCGAGAGCGCTTAATGACTCTACTTTTGAAATTATATCTTCAAATTTTTTGTCCATAATTTTTATTTATCCGCTAATTGGCGGATCCTATCTTTTTCGACCTTTCATCCAAAACATAAAGCAACGCCCGAAGCGGCGAAGAAATCGCTCCCATCAATTGGGAAAGCAGAATCTCCCGCGAAGGCAGAGCGCCGATTAATTTAATCTGCTCGAACCCGATAAAAGATTTGTTCTTCAAATCCACGCCTCCTATAAGCTTGCTCACGTCGGCGGTTTTTTCAGCCTCCATGCCTTTCAGGAATTTATAAACGATTCTCGCTCCGTCTTCCAGATTGGGCGAAAAAACCGTTCCCGCCGAAACCTTGTATTGGCCGGACTGGAATTCCACGCCTTCTTTCTTAAGCAAGATGCCGAGCAACCTTTTCTTAAGGACCAAGAGAGGCGCTCCTATTTTTCTAAGCTCCGCCCGGAGCTTAGTCAGGGAAGAAGTGTTTATTTTAGAAATATCGAAAATAACCAAGCCCTGGGATTCCTTAAGGAATTTTTCTCCCTTTTTAAGCTCTTCCTGTTTTTGAATTTTAGTTTTCATTTTTTTATTTAATAAAAAACGGCCTTTAGCCGCGGACAAAAAACAATTGATTGTTTTTCCTCGGCGGGACTTGCTTCTTTTTGAATGCCCGTTGTCTGCGGATTACTTTCAATGATATTAAACCGGATTTAAATGTCAAATGCCTTATACCCCGCGGTATCAACAAATAAGCCGCTATCCCGAATGCCACGGAAACGTTAAGCGATTCCTTTTTTCCCTTCATCGGGATTTCCAAAATTTTATCGGCGGATTTTAAAATTTTCGGCGGCAAGCCGGAAACTTCGTTACCCATAATCAAACAAAATTTTTGGCGGCGATTGACCGACCTGAATCGGAAAACATCAACAGAGTTTTTCGACTGCTCAACGGCTAAAATTTGATAGCCGCCTTTTTTAAGTTTTTTGATTAAACTAACCGCTCCCTGCGCTGATTTTGCCGTTTTCTGCCATTCGACCGTTTTTTCGGCACCCAAAGAAACTTTGACGATTTGCGGCCGGTATTTGCCGAAAGCGTCAACCGGCGCCGGCGTGTAGCCACAAAGATAAATCTTACTTACTCCGGCGCCGTCGGCGGTACGAAAAACAGAGCCGACATTAAATAGGCTTCTGATATTCCAAAGAATAACGGAAATTTCGCGTTTGGCCATCGGCTAACCGATAATCTTCTTTAAATAGCTTGAGCGAGTTTTAGATAGAATAGAATCAAGGCCGTAATACCGGCCGGCGCCAATAACGGCGAAGAAAATCAGAATCAAAGCGTAGATAATATGGTCGTCGACAACAAGGCCGTTCGGGACTGAAGGAAAAGCGTTCGAAGCAAAATAATAAAGAACCATCAAGACCGCGCCGAGGATAGAACTCCAGCGGACGAAAATTCCCAGGATAAGCGAGACGCCCAAAAGAGTCAGTCCCCACTCGCTGGACCGTCTGGTAATCCTTGCTGACCACCGACAGGGGTTTGCCGGTGTCGC
>JAVHRF010000144.1:0-6786 GCA_036171515.1 Minisyncoccota bacterium
CAAAACGGTTTGGATGGCGACCCGCTCGAACGCTTCTTTGATAGATTCCGTAATTTCTCCTTTTTCGTTTTTTCTTAAATAGCGGGCGGCTAAAACCTTGACGGCGTTGATGTCAAATTTTTTATCGATTTCGTCGATTTCTTTTTTATTTAGGACCCGCTCTTTTTGCTTTCTTATTTCGGCGCGGTGCCGGCGGTAAGAAGAATAAGCTTCGGTGATTTCCTCCTGATGGTTTTCGGATAAAGTTTCCTCCACTAAGTCCTGGACTATTTCGATGGTCGGAATGATTTTCGGTTTTATTTTTTTCGTAATAAGGGCAGAAACTTTTTTCGCCAAATTTTCGGCAAGTTTTTCATCCAGTCTACCGATGTCTGCTCCCGCTTGATAAATAGCGTTAGTTATTTTTTGAAGTTCAAACTTAACTACGCGGCCGTCTCTTTTTTGTATTGATTTTATCTGCATTATTAAAATAATAAAAAATTTTTGCCGAAATAAAAAGGAGCTTTTTCAAAATAAAAATCCCTTCTTGAGCTAGAAGGGATTTTTGAAATACTATTTTTATGAAATCAGTATTCCCCGCCCATCATCGGATTCATCGGGGGATTATTTTCTTTCTTTTCGGGAATATTTACCACGGCGGCGCCGATGGTCAGGTAATTGGCGGCCACCGAAAGGGCGTTGATAAAAGCGGTTTTGGTGACTTTCAGGGGGTCGATAATGCCAGCTGCTTTCAAATCGGCGATTTTGTTTTTGGAGGCGTCAAAGCCCGTCCATTGGTCGCCTGGCATTTTTCTTTTCGCCAGCTCGCTTTCTATTTTTCCCCAGTGTTCGCCGCTATTAGAGACAATTGCTTGGATAGGAGCGGTTAATGCTCTTAGAATTATTCTGTAAACCGCCTTGACTACGTCCGCGCGTCCTTCTTCGGAAGTAGCGACTATAAAACCAATAGAAGCGTTATATAGCGCGATTCCGCCGCCGGGGACGATTCCTTCTTCCATCGCCGCTCGCGTCGCGGCGACGGCGTCTTCTACCCGCTGTTTCAGCTCTTTTTGGGCGGATTCGGTCGGCGCGCCGACTTTAATGACGGCGATTCCTCCGGCGAGTTTTCCTAGCCGTTCCTGGAGTTTTTCCTTGTCGAAATCGGATTCCGTTTTTTTAATCTGGGTTTTTAACTGGGCTATCCTGCTTTCGATTTCTTTCTTGTCTCCCTTGCCGCCGATGACAGTGGTGTTGTCTTTATTGGAAATCACGCGGCGGGCGTGGCCGAGTTCGCTGATGTCTACGCCGTCCAATTTTTTTCCCAGTTCTTCGGAGATAAACTGCGCTCCGGTAACGATGGCGATATCCTGGAGCATTTCTTTTCTTCGGTCGCCGAAGCCGGGCGCTTTAACCGCCAGAACGTTAAATATGCCGCGGAGCTTGTTGACTATCAGAGTCGCCAGCGCTTCGCCTTCCAGATCGTCGGCGATAATCACCAGTTCTTTTTTGCCGCTTTGGACGATTTTTTCCAGAAGAGGCAGAATCTCCTGGACGGAAGAGATTTTTTTATCGGTTACCAGAACGTAAGGGTCCTCCAGAACCGCCTCCATCTTTTCTTGGTTGCTGACCATATAAAGGGAAATGTAGCCTCGGTCGAACTGCAATCCCTCCACTACTTCGTAAGAGTTGCCAATAGTGTTTGAATCTTCGACCGCCACTACGCCTTCCTTGCCTATTTTTTCCATAACCGCCGCGATTAAGCTTCCAATTTCGGAATCTTTAGCGGAAAGAGTTGCCACCTCTTTTATTTTTTGGTTGTCGTTTATGAGTTCCTTTTGCGATTCGAGCGATTTTAAAACCAATCCGTTTCCGACTTTCTTCAATTCATCGGCGAGCTGGATGACGTTAAATCCTTTTTCTTTGATTATTTTTTCGCCTTCGTCTATCATCGCCTGAGCCAGAACGACCGCGGTGGTCGTGCCGTCGCCGACGACGTCATTGGTTTTATCGGCCGCCTGCTTGATGAATTCGGCGCCGACGTTTTCCCATTTGTCTTCGAGTTCTATTTCTTTGGCGACGGTGACGCCGTCAAAAGTAACCTGCGGCGCGCCATAGCCTTTTTCTATCACGACTGCCCTGCCTTTCGGACCGAGCGTCATTTTGACCGCTTCGGCCAATTTATCTATCCCGCTTTTAATCGCTTCGCGGGCGTCTTCCTGAAATTTAATTTGTTTAGCCATAATTTTAGAATTTAGTATTTAGAATATAGAATTTGGGATTTTAGGATAAAATCGCCAAAATCTCGTCTTCGTCCCCGACCAGGTATTTCTTGCCCTCTATTTCTATTTCATCGGGTCCGTATTTTTTAAACAAAACGATGTCGCCGACCTTCACCGACATCGGCATTAATTTTCCTTCGGGAGACATTTTTCCCGGTCCGGCCGCCAAAACTTTCCCTTTAATTGGTTTTTCTTTTTCAGCCGTTTCGGGAATAACTATTCCCGAGCTCGTTGTTTTTTCTTCCCCGAGCGGTTCGATAAAAATATGATTTGATAAAGGTTTTATTTCCATTTTTTATTAATTATTGATTAATTTTGCTTATTGGCAGACTCGACTTTAGAATGCCAATTCGATTAAAATTATATTCCAGATTTTATTTTTTGCAAGTTTTGGTTGTCCTGTCGCCGTTCGGAAACTATATCGCATCTTTTCGGTTGGCTTTTTATTTTCGGCTTGACCCCGTTAGAAGTTCCGCCAAGCTCTTTCTGGCGCATATTCGGCAAGCGAATTCGCCTGCTGGCAGGCAGGCCTCCGGCTTTTCCTTACCTAATATCATTACCCATCTTAAACTTCTAACGGGGTTGATTTTTTAACAATGCGGGCATATATTGTTAATAGGTTTTTTAAATTGGCTGCTCTTAAAAAAGGAGGAGCAATATATTCACTACTTCAACCCCCGGAATAAGCAAGGAAGTGATCGGCGCCGAAGTTGTCAGCGCTGACTACGATTGGAACAAGGATGAATTGGTTATTAAGTTTAATAATGGCGTATCTCTTGTGGTTGATGTCGCTCCTAAGCCCGGCGCCGACGGCGGTTTATACCAGACCTTGCGTATCACCACAAAACATCCTGCCGGCAAAAGCTGAAATTCATAGTTATTATTTACCCCGGTTTTCGCCGGGGTTTTATTTTGGGGAATTGAATAAAAAAACCCGCTCCTTTTTTAAAAAAGAGCGGGATTTATATTAATTACCATTTATCGTAATCAGTTAAATCGATTGTTTTTCCACAGCCGCACTTTGCTTTAGCAATTTCGCCCAGCGATGTCCGCGTGAAGCAAAACGTCGCTCCGACCGCGATAGCGCAGTGATGGCCGCGCGGGGAAGGTTTGTGTTCGTGGCGTTTCATCCACTCCTCGAATTTCTTTATCTGGATGGGGTCGAGGCGGAAGACGTATTCGTTATTGTACATTTTCTGAATCAACCATTCCTGCTTTATCGTTCGTTGGGTTTTGGAGAGGTCGACTATCTTTTTTATTGTTTTGCCCGCGTTTTTCATTTTTCCTCCTCGTTTTTGCGCGCGCTTGCCTCGCAGTAAAACCATCCTATCGCCAATTTGTCTTTGTAGTTGAACCGGCTGGTTGATTTCGCGGCCAAATCTACCGGGTAATAAAATGTTTTTTTCCGGAATTTATTTTTCCCTTTGACGGCTGTTTTAAAAGTCAGGCAATAATCGATTCTTTCTTCGCTTAAATCTTCTGTTTTCCGGAACCAGATATCGGTTTTTCCGAAGCTCGAGTAAAGAGTCGTCATCAGCGGGCTCGGGTCGGTCATGCCGTATTTCCATTCCATCAGCCCGATTAAATCAAAAATCAACAAAGCGGGCTTTTTGCTTAATCTTTTTCCGGATATATCTTTCGCCAGCTCCATTTCCAGTCGTTTTACGAAACGTTTTGCTTGCATTCTTGCCTCCTATTTTATTTAAGAACTAATTTTATAATAAGGGCGGTTCAGTGGTTTCGTCAAGCGCCGGGCTGGGATTGCTTTTTAAAACATATCTTATAATATGTAATTATGCTTAGCGAAGAAAAAATAAAAAAATACCAAAAAAAGCTTGAGGAAGAGAAGGTTCGGCTTCTGGAGAAAATGAAAAAGGGAGAGTCGGAGGAAGAATATGGCAGCGACGTTGACCATTTTGAAGAGGAAACCGATGAGGCGGAAGAAACGGCCATCCAATCGGGCATCGATTACGGCCTGAAGAAAAGAATCAGCGAAATCGATTTGGCTCTTAACGACATTGCCGAAAAAAGATATGGCATCTGCAAAAAATGCGGCATGGAAATTTCAGAAAAAGTTCTGGATATCGCTCCCGAGTCCCGGCTTTGCCAGCGCTGCAAGTCCGAAGAAAAATAAAATTAAAATTTTATGGCCCGATTAGCCAAAGTTTACGCGGCCGAACTCGAAGGCATTGCCGCCAAATTAATCGAAGTGGAGGTCGACTTGAATGTCGGCCTTCATAGTTTTAATATCGTCGGCTTGGCCGACAAATCTTTAAATGAGGCTCGCGAAAGGGTCAACTCGGCGCTGAAAAATTCCGGCTTTAAGCCGCCTAACCGCGACAACCGCAAAATCACCGTCAATCTGGCGCCGGCCGACATTAAAAAGACGGGCTCTCAGTACGACCTCGCCATTGCTCTGGGTTATCTTTTGGCGAGCGGTCAGACGCTCAAAACAAACGCCACCGATAAAATTTTTCTCGGCGAGCTGGCTCTGGACGGAACCTTGCGGCCGGTAAGCGGCGCTCTGAATATTGCCCAGATGGCGGCGGAACGGAAATTCAAATGCCTGTTTCTTCCCGAAGCAAATGCCGCCGAAGCAGCCGTCATTAAGGAATTAAAAATCATCCCTTTAAAAAACCTGAAAGACGCCGTGGAGTTTTTGGAGGAAAAAATCTTCATTGAGCCGGCGCGGTTCGAGCCGCCGGATTTCAAAAATTTAGAGGACGTCGTGGATTTTTCCGAAATTAAAGGCCAGGAAAATGCCAAAAGGGCGATGACCATCGCCGCCGCGGGCGGGCATAATCTGCTGATGGTCGGTTCTCCCGGCGTCGGCAAAAGCTTGCTTGCCCAGGCTTTGATTTCCATTTTGGCGCCTTTAAGCCTGGAAGAATCTATTGAGATAACGAAAATTTACAGCGCGGCCGGAATTAAAAACCGGGGGCTGATAACCAAGCGGCCATACCGCGCTCCGCACCAAACCGCTTCGCCGGTGGCTCTCGTTGGCGGCGGCTCTAGCCCTCGGCCCGGCGAAATCAGCCTGGCTCACCGCGGCATTTTGTTTCTGGACGAACTTCCAGAATTCCGCCGCGACCTGCTGGAAGCTCTTCGTCAGCCGCTTGAAAGCGGTTTTGTCCAGATAACGCGGGTAAAAGAATCGTTAAAATTTCCGGCTAAATTCACTCTGGTGGCGGCGATGAACCCCTGTCCCTGTGGATACTACGGCGACCCGGAACATAAATGCTCCTGTTCCGCCTATGACGTCATCCGCTACCAGAAGAAAATTTCCGGTCCGCTCTTGGACAGGATAGACCTGCAAATTCATGTCGACCGCGTAAAAGTTTCGGAACTCCGGAAAAACAAAAAAACGGAAAGTGAAAGCGGCAAATTGAGGAAAAAAGTGGAGGCGGCGAGGGAAATCCAAAAAGAGCGTTTCCAAAAAAATAATTTAAAAATAAGGCTCAACTCGGAAATGAGCTCGAAGCAGTGCGAGGAAATAATAGATTTCGATTCCGAGGCGGAGAAATTTTTGGAAACTCTGGATAAGGACTGGCTCTCGCCGCGCGGTTATTACCGGCTGTTAAAAGCGGCGCGCACCATCGCCGACCTGGAAGAAAGCGCGAAAGTGAAAGCCGAACATCTGGCGGAAGCGTTCAGCTACCGGCTGAAAGAAGAAGTGTAAAAATAATCCGCTTGAGCGGATTATTTTTTAGCCAGGAGTTTGCTTAATCTGGATTTCATCCGGCGGGAGGTGTTCTTTTTCAGGAAGCCCACTTTGGCGAGCTTGTCTATTTTTTTCTGGAGCTGGGAAAAATATTTTACCGCCTCGCCGCTGTTTTTTTCTTTGGCGAGCGCCCTATATTTTTTAATGACAGCTTTTAATCCCGAATGGCGTTTTAAATTGACGGCGCGGTGCCGTTTGTTTTGCCTTATAGCTTTCTTGGCTGATTTGATTATTGCCATAAGAATAAATTTAGCAAAATATAAATAAAAGTCAACGAAACGCCAATTTTTATGTTATAATTTCAGTAAATGATTTACAGCCTTAACGGCAATCTTGGTTTTAAGGGAGGAAATTTCGCCGTTGTTGAAGTCGGCGGCGGGGCGGTCGGCCTGAAAGTTTTTTTAACCAAAAGGACTTTGGAAAACCTGCCGAAAACCGGCAGTCCGGTAAAGTTTTTTTGTTTTCTCAACGTCAAAGAAGACGCGCTGGAGCTTTACGGATTTTTGTCGGAGGAGGAAAAAAACTTTTTCGAGCTTTTGATAACGGTCAACGGCGTCGGGCCGAAGTCGGCAATGGCTATTCTGGAAGTCGATGATTTTAAAAACCTGGCAGCGGCCATCGGTGAAAACCGGCCCGACCTTTTCACGCGCGCTTCGGGAGTGGGCCGGAAAACGGCCGAGCGGATAATTCTGGACCTTCGCGGAAAAATAAAAAATCTGTCGACGCAGGGAACCATTAGAGAGATGGAGTTTGATGCCGATTTGGTCGATGCGCTCGCCAGCCTCGGCTACCGGAAAGAAGCCGCTA
>JAVHRF010000145.1:0-1535 GCA_036171515.1 Minisyncoccota bacterium
ATTTGAACCAAAATTTTAACTTTGGTTCGCTGGATACAGATTATTAAACAAACCCTTATTCGTCAAGAAGTTTTTTTCAGGAGTTCCTGCCAGACTATCATCACGAAAGATATGGCGAACACGAAAACAAGCTGGTAAATATTGATTGGCGTCAGCTTGAGCAGGGAACTGAAAAACGGCGAGCTTATCATAATCAGGAAGAAAGCCAGTGCGCCGATAGCCCAGAAATTTATAATCTGGTTGCTGAACAGCCCTTTTTTGAAAACTGATTCGTAATCGCTTCTCGAGACGAAAGCCAAGAGCACGGTGCCTATCATCCAGGCGGCGAAGGCGTATGTGTTGGCTATAGCCGGCGGCAAGTGCGCGAATAAGGCGGCGAAATAAATAAATGTCACCGACGCGAAAAGGCTTAGGGCCGAAAAGGCAATGCTTTTAACCACGAAGGAATCGAAGAATTTATTATATTGGGAGAGGAACGATGGGGTGTAGATGTTGCTTTCCGGCGGCTCGTAAATAAATCCGGCCGAAGCGACCAGATCCATGAAAAGTTCCAAGACAATTATCTGGATTGGCTCGAGGGGAAACGGGACATTAGCGATAACCGCGGCGAGGAATATCAATATTAAGGCTATTTTAACCGAGAGATAATATTTCGTTCCTTTTTTCAGGTTTTCGAAGAATTTTCTCCCTTCGAAAATTCCCTGGCCGATGGTGGCAAAATTGTCATCTCCCAAAATGACATCGGCGGCTTCTTTGGCGGCGTCAGTACCTTTTATGCCCATAGCGATGCCGACATCGGCGGCCTTGAGCGCCAAAGCGTCGTTTACGCCGTCACCGGTGACGGCAACCACATCGCCGTTGTTCTGGAAAGCCTTTACCAGCCTGTATTTTTCCTCCGGGCTAACGCGCGCGAAAATCGAAACTTCTTTTATCGCTTCGGCCAGATTGCTATCCGATAAGCGGTCGATTTCGGCGCCGGTCAGGACTTTTTTGGCCGGAATGCCTACGCTTTCGGCGATGAAGGCCGCGGTTTGGGGATGGTCGCCGGTAACCATGATGTTTCTTATGCCGGCTTGCGAAGCCAGCTGAATCATCGGTTTGACTTCGGGCCGGGGAGAATCTTCTATGGAAATCAATCCTATGAACTTCAGGTCTTTTTCAAGTTTTTCGAACGGATAATTCTTCTGTGAGGAAGGAACCTTTTTGCTGGCAACCGCTATAAGCCGCCTGCCTTTTTTGGTTTCCTTCTCGATTTCTTTTTCGATGACCCGGCTTTTTATTTTTATCATCGAAAGGATTTCTTCCGGCGCGCCGCTTGAAAACAGCTCATAATGGTCATCGAGCTTCAAGAGCGAAGAGTGGGTTTTCCGGCTGTCGCCGAGAGTCCTTTCTCTGATGATTTTGCCGTAAAGGTTTTTGTCCAAATTAAGTTCAGACGCTTTTTTTAGAATCGCTTTATCTGTCGGCGATATCGAAATATCGGTCAGATTATTGACGGCCGCCTCGAGGATTTCCGATTTTTTGTTTGGCGGAAA
>JAVHRF010000146.1:0-6767 GCA_036171515.1 Minisyncoccota bacterium
TTGACTCCGGAGCAGAAAACAAAACTTTCTCAGGACAAGCAGATAGACTTCGCTTACAGCTTCGAAGAAAAAGCCCGCTTCAGGATTAACGTTTATTACCAGCGCGGTTATCTGGCGGCTGCTTTGCGTTTGATTCCGACGCAGATTAAAACCGTTGAAGAACTGGGGCTTCCTCCGATTCTCCACGATTTCGCTAAACTGTCGCAGGGATTCGTTTTGGTTGTCGGTCCGGCTGGGCACGGAAAATCGACTACTTTGGCGGCAATTATCGATGAAGTAAACCATAACCGCACCGACCACATTATTACTATTGAAGACCCGATCGAATATCTTTTCGTCCAGGACCGTTCCTTAATTTCACAAAGGGAAGTTGGCAATGACGTGCCGACTTTCGAAGACGGCCTAAGGACGGTTTTAAGGCAGGACCCGGACGTCGTTATGATAGGCGAAATGCGCGACAGTAATTCAATAGGCACGGCGATGTCCGCCGCCGAAACCGGCCACCTGGTGTTTTCGACCCTGCACACCAATTCCGCTTCCCAAACCATCGACCGTATAATAGACTCTTTCCCGCCCGAACAGCAAAGCCAGGTCATTTCCCAGCTGGCTTCCGTTTTGGTGGCGATTGTCTCCGAAAGGCTTTTGCCCAAGCTCAACGGCGGCCGTGTTCCGGCAACCGAAATAATGATAGTTAATTCGGCTATCCGGAACTTAATCCGCGAGAAAAAAATATACCAGATTGATTTGGTTATCGAAACTTCGATGCAGGAAGGAATGATTTCTTTGAACCATGCTTTAGCCAATTTGGTGGCGAAAAACGAGGTTTCGCTCGAGGACGCTGAACTTTATTCCCTAAATCCTTCGGAGCTTAGAATTCTTTTGGAGAAAATGTAATCTTGCCTCCGGAGCGGTAAAATTTTTCAAACAAAAAAATGAAGTTTAAATATCAAGCGCGGACAAAAGGCGGCGAGCTGCAGGCGGGCAACGTCGAAGCGGCGGATAAAGCCACGGCGGCCGCTATTTTATCCGGCCACAACCTTTTTATTTTAAGCCTTGAGTCTTCGGAAAAAGTCGGCTTTGCCGAAAAAATTTTTTCTTTCGTCGGAGGCGTCAAACGGAAAGATTTGGTTATTTTTTCCCGCCAGCTGGCGACGGTTCTGCAGGCGCAGCTTTCTCTCACCGACTCACTTAAAACTTTAAAAAATCAAACCGAGAACCAGGCGCTTAAAGAAATTGTCGGTGAAGTTTCCGACGACGTCAGCTCGGGACTTTCTTTTTCCCAGGCCCTCGAAAAGCATCAGGATGTCTTTTCGGGTTTTTTCATTAGTATGGTGCGGTCGGCCGAGGTTACCGGTTCTTTAGATACGGCCGTAAGTTTTTTGGCTGATTATCTGGAAAAAGAAGACGATATCGTAGGCCGGGTTAAATCGGCGATGACTTATCCTCTTATAGTTGTCGGATTATTTATTATCGTGGCGGCGATTATGGTCGTTAATGTTTTTCCCCAATTAGCTCCCGTCTTCGCCAATGCTAACGTCCAGCTGCCTTTTTACACGCAGATTTTGATTGGCAGCGGAAATTTCGTCAGCCGTTGGTGGCCGGCTCTTCTTATCGTTTTGATTATTGTTGTTTTAATGGCTTTGGAATATTTCCGTTCCGCCGAAGGAAAAGCCGTTTGGGATGACGTTAAAACCCGGTTGCCGATTTTGAAAAAGATTTACCTTCCTCTGACGATGTCGCGTTTCACTAATTCCGTTTCGGTTTTAATAAAAGGCGGCGTGCCCTTGGCGCAGGCGCTGGAAATAACTTCCGACAGCGTCGATAACGCTTTTTACCGGGAAATTCTCCATAATATCGCCGATTCGGTCCGGCAGGGCTCTCTTCTTTCCGAGGCTTTCCAGGCGTCGCCTTATTTCCCGCCGCTGGTGGCGCAGATGTCCGCGGTTGGAGAAGCGACGGGACAATTGGAACAGATTTTTACCCGCCTTTCCAATTTCTATTCCCGGGAAACCGATAAGGTCGTCGACAATCTGGTTGACCTTATCCAGCCGCTTTTGATGATTGTCATCGGCTTGATGGTCGGGCTTCTTTTTGCCGCGGTTTTGATTCCGCTATACAGCTTAACCGCTTCTTTCTGATTTGTTATAATTAAATCAATGAAAAATAAATCAAAAAAATTATCCCTCAATCCTCAATCCTCAATCCTAAATTCTCGCAAAGCTTTCACGTTAATTGAAATGCTGATAGTTGTGGCAATTATCGGTATTTTAGCTTCGGCTATTATGGTCGGCCTTGGACCGGCTCAGCAGAAAGGCAGAGACGCGAGAAGAGAATCTGATTTAAGGCAAATCCAAAATGCTTTGGAGTTATATTATAGTAAAAATGGTTATTATCCATATAGTGGCAATGGTTTTGGTAGTGATATAGCTATCACTTTAGAGAATGCAGGCATAGGAGTTAGTAGTGGCGTACCAGGAACTGGTCCAGATGGTAAAAGCTACTGCTACGCTTCAGATGGAAGCAATTATATTTTAGGGGCTACTTTAGAAACCGCTCCTCCAGCTAACACTCAAACTAGTTGTCCTAATACTTTACCTGGAGGCAGTTGGCTTGGCTCTCCTGCTTGCCCAGCTCCAAATTACTGCATCTCTTTCTAAATGATATCTCTTTATCAGGTTTTCTTGTTTCTCTTCGGTTTGGCTATCGGCAGCTTTATCGGCGTTCTGGCTTCGCGGTATCAGCCGGACGTTTTTTTGTTTTCCCAAAAAATTATCGGCGGGCGTTCCCGCTGCCCTTACTGCCACGCCACGCTAAAGTGGTACGAGCTGATTCCTGTTTTTAGTTACGCTTGGCAGTTGGGCCGCTGCCGCAGTTGCGGCCGCAGGCTGAGCTGGGGATACCCGGCGGTGGAAATTTTAAGCGGTTTCCTGATGGTGATAATTCCGTTGAGCTTGGGCCATATTTACACTTTTTACCCTTACTCTCTGCCTCTGGCTATTTTATGGACGGCCTTTTTCTTTATTCTTCTTCTGATTTCAATGATTGATTTCCGCCTTAGCATGATTCCCGACGAATTGAATTTACTTTTGGGGGCAATCGGCCTGGCGATAACTTTTTTGGTTTCAAAATTTTTCACGTTTTTGAACGGTTCTTTAATCGGCGCCTATGCTCCTATTTTCGGTTTTCACGACAACATCATCATCAACCGCGCGGCGGCATTGATTTTTGCCGTTGTTTTCTTTGGCGGCTTGGTTTATTTCGGCCGCGGGAAAATTATGGGGCTGGGAGATTTAAAGCTGGCTATCGGACTAAGCTTGGCTTTCGGCTGGCCGGGAATTTTCCTTTTGACCGCCTTGGCTTTCGTCGCCGGCTCGGTCGCGGGCCTGATTTTGATTTTTATGAAGAAAAAAACAATGAAAAACTACCTTCCGCTGGCTCCTTTTTTGGCGATAGGCGCTTTTTTGGTTTACGCTTATGGCCCGCAAATGCTCGCTCTTTACTTCCAGCTTTTTAATTTTCGGCTCTAATAGGTTAATATTACTAGTGAGGGATAAATAAGTGCAAACCTGTCTGCCGGTAGGCAGGACCATTATTTGGACCGAGTGAAGCAATTTTACGAGCGGAGCGATTAAAATAAAATAGTGAAGGTTCGTCTGCTATCTTTCCGCAAGTAATGATGTTTTATTAAAATCGCGGGCCATTAAATTTATGATAAACAAGTTTAAGAAAATGCTATATTCTAAATCCTGTATTCTAAATTCTAATCGTAAAGCTTTTACGCTTATCGAAACTCTGGTTGTTTTGGGCATATTAACGATGCTGGCCTCGATTTTGATTTCTTATAACGGAACGGCGCGCCAGCAGGACGCGCTAACCATAGAAACGAATAAAATCGCCCAAGTCGTCAGTTTGGCGAAATCTCTAACGATGAGCACTTACGGCAGCGAGACCGGAAGTTATTGCGGCTACGGCGTTTATTTTGATTACGGAAAATCCGTTTGTGGCCACGGTTATGATTATTGTATTTTTCATTATCCTTTATCAGCTTCAAATGTTTCCTCTTGCGAAAGTATATCTGCTTCCAATATGTATTTAGGCAGTATTAATAATAATGTAGAATCTAAATACTCTTATTCTATGGATAAAAACGTGCGATTTGATTCCTCGAATCTTCAGGCCGTCCTTTTCGTGCCTCCTCAGCCGAAGACATTCTTATATCCGCAATCTATTAACGACGCCGGAAGCGGAATAATTAATTTGCAAACTGCCGACACAAAAACCAAATCTTCGATTACCGTCTCGAGCGGCGGCCAAATCAGTTTTCAATAGTAAAATGATTTTTAATAATGCCAAAAATAAAAAAGGGCAGCTCCTGATAGAGACTTTGGTGGCTTTGGTAATTTTAACGACCGGCTTTTTGGGAATTTTAGGATTGCTTAGCCGGTCTTTAAGCTTGAACAGAGTCGTTGCCGAACAATACCAAGCGAATTACCTGGCGGCGGAAGGGCTGGAGATTGTTAAAAATGTTATTGACCAGAATATCCAAAATGGACTCGGCTTTAACGAAGGCTTTAAATTGCCGGTGGACTGTTTCGAGGTTGTTTATAATCAAATTAGCGTTTCCACCGGCGTTTTGGTGAATAATGGCAGGTTTAAATATCAAGATATTACTTGTCCGTCCGGTATAGATGCGACTCTCAATAGTTCTGAAATTTCCGCTCTTAATTTTAACGCCAAATTTTACGATTATAGCAGTTCGGCGGATATTATTGCTGCGCCGTTTAAAAGATATATCAAGATTTCTTGTCCTGTCGTCGACGTAAGCTGTAAAAACGAAATTATCGCCGATTCTTATGTTGACTGGATTAGCCGGGGCGGCGGTCAGTTCGAAGTGCACCTGGAAGACACTTTTTATAATTGGCGGCAATACGCAAAATGAAAATAGAATACAGGATTTAGGATTTAGAATATAGAAATAATATGAAAAATGAAAAATAAACAATTAAAATCATTTAAAGATTTAAGCGTTTGGCAAAAGGCGTCTGGTTTAGCGACGTTAATCTATAAAATAACCGAAGATTTTCCGCGCTCTGAACTTTATGGAATTACTAATCAAATGCGGAGGGCGGCTGTTTCTATCAGCTCTAATATCGCCGAGGGATTCAAAAGAAATCATAAAGGAGAAAAATCGCAATTCTACAATATCGCTTATGGTTCTGTTGCCGAGCTGGAAAGCCAGCTGGAAGTCGCTCGCAATCTTAATTTTTTGTCCGAAGAAAATTATCAAAATATAACGCTTTTAATTACTGAAGTCTCTAAGATGATGAATGGTCTCATAAAATCTTTGAACTCCCGTTCGCCCCTAAATCCTCAATCCTCTATTCTAAATTCTGAACGAGGGTTCACAATCATCGAGCTTTTGGTGGCAATGGGAATTTTCGTCATTGTTATTTCTATTGCCATAGGCGGGTTCGTTCAGGCGCTAAGGACGGAAAGGCAAACGACGGCTCTTATCAACGCCAATAACAATATGAGCTTGGTCTTAGAACAGATGATGAGGGAGATAAGAACGGGCTATAATTTTTGCGCCTCAGGTCTTTCGCAGCCATGCGACCAATCACAGTTTTCTTTTATAAACGCGAATGGCCAACAAGTTGTCTATATGTTAGGAAGCGGAAGTGGCGACACGCCAACGTCCACAATTATTTATAGGGGCGCAGACGGAAACTATCAGCCTCTTACCGCTCCCGATGTTAATGTCGATAGTTTAAATTTTTATTATGGCAGTTGTACCGACCCTAATAGTCCGGATAGCGGCGGCTACTGCTCCACCGGCCAAAATCGGCCTAATTTTATTACTTTCAGCATAGGCATCAGCCCGAAAGGGTTGCCTATAACTATTTATCTTCAAACATCGGTAAGCTCAAGAATACTCTAAGGCAGAATTTAGGATTTAGAATATAGGGCTTAGTGCAATGAGACAGCGTTAAGAAATAATAAGCGCGGCGGAGCAGGCGCGAATTTTTTTATGTTTCACATTTTTAATTGACTTATTTATTGTTGCTATTCATAATACAAGCAGCTTAATAAGCCGCATTTCCGCGGCGTTTGAAAAGTTAAAAAGGAGTGAAGATGGAAGAAAATCGAATTCATGGCAATCCCGCGGAAAACAGCGGCGGCCATGACTGGAAAAAATTAGCGATTCTTTTTGCCGTCGTTTATTTCGCGCAGGGAATGGGCGGTAACCCGGGAATTTACAATGTTTCCTTAAGTTATCTGCTTAAGGACAATTTGAAACTGACCGCGACGGCGATGGCAACTTTTTCTTCCCTGATGTATTTCGCCTGGAACGTTAAACCTTTGTATGGTTTATTATCCGATTTTATCCCGCTCATAGGATATCGGCGCAAGAGCTATATGATTTTAACGAGCCTGTTGGCGTCCATTATGATTTTGGCCGTTGTGATGATTTCCAAACTTTCTTACTGGAGCTTGTTGCTGCCGCTGATGTTTATGTCGCTAGGTTGGTCGTTCAACGATGTCGTTTACGACGCGACGATGGTCGAGAGAGGACAAGAGATGGGAATGACCGGGCGGTTTCAGTCGGTCAAATGGGGAATAATGGGCTTGGCGAGCGTCTTAATCGGTGTAGGCGGGGGCTATCTGGCCACCTATTTTAACTACCGGTTTATTTTCGGCGTTGCCATTTTGGCGCCTGTTTTGGTGCTACTATTTGTAAACAGGAGAAATGCCGGAGAATGATCACC
>JAVHRF010000147.1:0-1522 GCA_036171515.1 Minisyncoccota bacterium
GGGGGGGGGGGGGGCAACCCCCCCGCACCCGAGCGAAATCAAACAGAGGCCAGCCCCGCCGCCCTGCTCGTTGAGAGCAGAACACCACAAAAAAGTTTTCTTTTCCTTTTAGAAGAAAAAATCCGGCGCGCGCAAATCAAGAAAAGCGAAGAAAACTTTTTTGTGGGGTGGCGAGCTTCAGCTCGCGGCGGCGGGGCGGCTTCCTTGGTTCGTTCAAGAATTTCGGATAAAATAGGTTCTAGCCAAACTGTAAAGACACACCAGTAAGGAACAAAAATCCGCTGATTAGCGGATTTTTGTTTTAATTTGTGGACTGAATTATAATCAAATAATGATTTCTTTGGAAATTCCTCTTCTAGAAATACGCGGCGTTGGGCCGAAATTTGTCAGCCGGCTTAAAAAATTGAACATTAAAACAGTCAAGGATTTGCTCTGGCATTTTCCGGCGCGCTACGAGGATTTTTCGGAAATTTCCAAAATCGTTGACTTGACGGTCGGCCAGCAAACCACGATTCAAGGCGTAATTCAGGAAATAAAACCCCGTAAATCCTGGAAACGCCGCATGTTTATCATTGAAGCGTTGATTAGCGATGACACCGGTAGCATTAAGTCCATTTGGTTTAACCAGAGATTTTTGCTTTCAATTTTGAAAAAAGGAAGATTGGTGAGTTTGGCGGGCAAGGTCGTTCAGACGAAATCCGGCGGCATTTGTTTGTCGCATCCGACATACGAATTAATCAATAATCAAATAATGAAAGCCGAAGCCAACGAAAATCTGAAACACACCGGCCGTCTGGTGCCGATTTATCCGGAAACAAGAGGTTTGACTTCAAAGGGTTTGAGATATTTGATAAAGCCGATTCTCGACGATTTGGAACCGGTTGACGAATCGTTGCCGTATGAAATTCTGGAAAAATACGGAATTTTGGAGATTAACGACGCGCTCCGCAAGATTCATTTTCCGGAAGAAATCAAAGAATCAAGATTGGCGAAGCAAAGATTCGCTTTTGAAGACCTTTTTTATCTGCAGGTTCTCAATCTTCGCGAAAGATTGCGATTGGCAAGGCAAAAATCGTATCCTTTCAAAATCGATTTTGATTTTGTGAAAGAATCGCTCGCAAAAATTCCGTTTGAACTGACCGTTTCCCAAAAAAAATCTTTGTGGGAAATTTTTAAAGATTTGGGAAAATCGCACCCGATGAACAGATTGCTTCAGGGAGACGTCGGGAGCGGCAAAACAATCGTCGCGGTTTTGGCGGCTCTTGCAGTTGCCGAGCAGGGTAAGCAATCGGCTTTTATGGCCCCGACCGAGATTTTGGCGAACCAGCATTATTCCACTTTCAAAAATTTCTTCGCCGATTTTAGCGGGGGAGTCGGATTGATAACGTCTTCGGGCGGCAAAGTTTTTTACGGCGACCAATTGGAAAGCGAAATCAAAAAGCCGGAGATGGCGAAAAAAAGCCTACGATGACCAAAAGACCCCGGCGAGAGTGATTATCCTTCGGGTTCTTCTTTAGGTGAT
>JAVHRF010000148.1:0-1520 GCA_036171515.1 Minisyncoccota bacterium
GCGCCGTGAATTCCGCCGCCGAACGGGGAAATTCCGCAAAGGGCGCGGAGGGCGCTGTCGCGGGAACGATGAGGGGGATTAAAAAAGAATTTCTTTTTATGCCGAAATATGGAGCAAAGAAATGGGTATTTCTGGGAATCTCCATCTTCATAATCGGACTTTTAGCCTCTTTCCTCCTTATAGTTAAAGCTCCCGGAAACGGCGGGAAAGCCGTACAACCCGGAACCGTGACGGTTCCCCTTGGAGAGGGTGCGACGCTTTCATTCTCGGTTCCCGGAAAAGAATTCAAAGTTGGGGATGAAATCCCGGTGGATGTCTACTTTAGTGTCAAGACCGGAGGGCTCGGTATTTTGAAGCTTGGCGCAAGCTTCGTCGGCAATGCCGCGCTTTTGTTCTCCAGGGTTTATACAAGTAGTTCCAAGACGGATTTCAAAATGGAAAACGCGCTATTCGATATAAAAAATAATTATATTTTCTTCATCTTCAGCCCTATCTCGCCGGACTTCAAAACAATTCCAGATAAAAATTATTATTTGGGGACTATTGTTTTTCAGGCAAAAGAAAAAACCTCGGCACAACTAGATCTGGAATTCAACGGACCGAGAGTTGGGGCCGGCTCTTTTGTGGATGAGGCGGGAGGCACAAATATTTTGGATGCCGTAGGCAACCTGAATTTCGTAATCCGCTAATTTGATATAATTAAAAAAAAGGTCGTAATAGAAATATAGAAAATGAAGAAAAAAGTCATTTGGATAGTTGCGGGAGTAGTGGTTTTCGTTGGCGCCGTTTATGGAAGTTATTGGCTCGGAGGGAGCAACACCCTTAACGATTTTGCTAGTTGGTTAAACTCTAATTCCGACAAGTCGCAGGCGTTGCGCATTATCTCCGGCGGCCACGTCGTTGTTTGGTCTGCGGACGGTTTGCGCATAGTGAGCGTGGATGGTGGTTGCCCGCACTCCGGCTGCTAATTACGAACTCTGCAAAGCCACCTATCGGGCGGCTTTTGCGTTCGGTTTATTTAGTAAGCGATATCCACTACAATTGGTTTTATGGGGATAAAAATTCCTGAAGCTGTCGGAGGGGTCGCGAAAAAGCTTATTTCTGGCGGCTTCGAAGCGTATCTGGTGGGCGGCTGCGTGCGCGATTTAATTTTAAACCGGGAGCCCAAGGACTGGGATATCACAACCGGCGCGAAGCCGGAGGAAATTCAGAAACTATTTCCGGACAGCGTATACGAGAACAATTTCGGCACGGTCGGGGTCAAAACGCGCTCCGAAGATCCGAAATTAAAAATTATCGAAATTACCACCTTCCGGGTGGAGGGGAAGTATACCGACAAGCGCCATCCCGACGAAGTGAGGTTCGCGAAGACGGTAGAGGAAGATTTATCGCGGCGCGATTTCACCATCAACGCCCTGGCGATGTCTCCCGACGGAAAGATCGTTGACCCGTACGGAGGACAAAAGGACATCAAGGGAAAAGTTATCCGGACCGTCGGGAAACCGGAGGACAGATTTGAG
>JAVHRF010000149.1:0-1515 GCA_036171515.1 Minisyncoccota bacterium
CAATCTTTCGGCGGGAAATTTTATTTTTTCCCTTTATGGCGAAGATAAAGACGGGAGGCGTTCAAACACATTCAGCTTTACCGTCAGCGTGACGGCGGGTGTTACCACCAATATCGGCGGAATTTTTATCGCGCCGACCATCGCCGTTGATAAAAGCGAGGTAAGAAAAGGCGACAGTATCGCGATTTTCGGTCAATCCGCTCCATCGGCGGACGTTTTGGTTACCATAAATTCCGACGAAGAATTTTATGGAAAAGTTAAATCGGACAACAACGGCGTTTATCTTTATAATTTTGACACTACGCCATTGGACTTCGGAAGCCATAACGCCAAGTCAAAAGCGTCTCTTGTCGGGGCGATATCAAGTTTTTCGCAAGCGATAAGTTTTAATGTCGGCACGCAAAATATCGCGGCGCCCAAAATTGTTAAAAAAGTTATAAAAGGCGAGGTCAACGGAGATGGAAAAGTCAATTTGATTGATTTTTCAATTGTTGCTTATTGGTATAAAAGAACCGGTCCTCCGGCGAAAGTTGATTTGAATGCCGATGGCAAAGTTGATTTAATAGATTTAAGCATTATGGCGTACTATTGGACGGGGTAGTTTAGTAAATTTAAAAATCAAAATGCAAAAATCAAAATTACAATTCAAAATCCAAAATTACTTTTTTGCCGTTCTAATAATGGTCTTATTACCTTTGGCAGTTTCGGCGGCAAGTTTGAATTTGGTTTCTCCCGTGTCGGAGATCGGAGTTGGACAGAAATTTTATGTTGATTTAGTGATTGATGCGGAGGGGCAGGATATTAACGCTGCGCAGGGAACGATAAATTTTCCGGCCAATATTTTAAAATTTGATTCGCTTAGCGACGGCGATTCCGTTATTACTTTCTGGGCGGAAAAACCGGCATATAAAAACGGTGCCGTGTCTTTTTCTGGCGTAATCCCCGGCGGATTTAACGGTGTTCTAAGCCCGTATTACGTGGGCGTTAAGCCGGGAAAAATTTTGCGGCTATATTTTGTCGCCAAAACCAGCGGCGATGCTTCCGTAAAAGTTACAGACACTCAAGTTCTTTTAAACGATGGCAAGGGAACGGAAGCCAGTACGAGAATTTCGAATTTAGAATTCAGAATTTTGAAATCAGAAGGCCAAATTCCAGATTCTAAATTCCAGATTCCGGCGGATACCGAATCGCCGGAGGACTTTAAGCCGCAAATAACGAGCGACTCCAATCTTTTCAATGGAAAAAATACTTTAGTTTGGATTGCTAAAGACAAAGGAAGCGGGATTGACCATTACGAAGTCGCGGAACAGCGCGGAAACATCACGCAAGATTACACCAAACTGCCGTGGCAGACAGCCGAAAGCCCATATGTCTTAAAAGACCAAGATTTAAAGAGTTATGTCTACGTTAAAGCGGTTGACCGAGCCGGAAATTTTAGAGTTGTCTATCTTTCGCCTTCGTATATACCTTGGTATAAAAAACCTCTTGTGGATATTATCGTCGGCCTCTTTGGTC
>JAVHRF010000150.1:0-6543 GCA_036171515.1 Minisyncoccota bacterium
TAGCATCCCTATTTAACCCTTCCGGAGTTTTTTATAATAGTTTTTATTTTGTTTATAATAGATGGTATGTATTTAATATGCTGCACGCTATTAAATGATAATATTTTAGAGCGTTTCATAATCTTGTTTAGCGCGGGAGGATTCCATCTTAAACCATTAAATCAAAATTCTTCTTATATTTAAAAACCACATTATCGCTGTCCTCGTTTTTCCGAACGCATAGCTCGGTGAGATTGTCGGTCCGGGTTAGCCCCCCCTCGTCGTTTATAAGATAAGATTCATACCCTTGACCTCTTAGCATTTTTGCCGCTCGAAGATGCGCGGAATTATTCAAACGCACGCCGTCCCATACTTCCATAATAACCGTCGGTCGTGATTTCTCCAGGGTTTCTCGCGTGCCCGCAATCACGTTGTCCTCGTTTCCTTCGACGTCTATCTTAATGAAGTCCGGGCCGATCTTTTTTTCGGCGCAATAAGAGTCAAGCGTGATTGTTTCAACTTTTTCTATTTTGGCGTTGGCGTGTACAAATCGCTTAGCCCATAGCTTGTCCTTAAACAAATCGGGCCGGAGCGTGCTTGAGGTTGAGTATCTTGCCGGAAATTCCATAAAATCGCTGTAGCCGTCTTTATTAGAAACGGCTTTTTTGTTAACGATAATATTAGCTTTACCTTTCGCGTTTTTTGAAAGTATTTTTTCGGTTGACGGAGAGGGCTCGAATGCGTGAATGGAACCCTTATCGGCAATCGTCGCGCCAAGCAAAGAGTAATAGCCGCAATTCGCTCTCAAATCAAAGAAAACACTGTCGGGCTGTAAGTTTTTTATCAAAAACTTAGTCATCCTGACTTCTGCGTCCCCTTCTAAAATATGAAAAGCATAAATGTTTCCGCCCTCGGGTAAATCGACGGTCATTTTTTCGCCAAAAAACGTTGATGCCGTCGCGCTTATTCCCTCGCGAAAGATTTTTGAGTATATTTTATTAGCAAAAGAGACCGCCAAAGTTTTATATGGCTCCTTTAGTAATCTTTCGTTTCTTGGTAATTTCGAAAACTTCTCGCAGTTATCCAGCTTTTTAATAAGTTCCTTTTTTTGCGAATCGTTCATTTTAATTATTATAATTATTTTTCGCGCAAACAAAAAATGATGGCAATATAACAAAGTATAGCAAAATCGGATAACATTTTTCAACCAAAATTTGGAAGAGTCGTGAGTTGTGAATTATTTTGGCAAGCACGCGTTTGGCGGGCTTAACTCTTTCTTTGTTCGGCGGCATTCGTTTTAAAAGGCTTTTCATAATCGATGGAAATTTTAAAGAAAAAACAAATCCGGCGTTTTTAGCCGCGGATTTGTAATCGGATAACCCGTAAAGCCGGTCGTTGTAGCCTTTTGAGGTCGCGTCAACGTTAGTTGCTTTGTTGGGCTCGAAATAAGAAGTGGTGATTTCGTCGAATATTAAAAAACACCCCCCCTTTTTTAATACGCGATAACATTCCGAAAAAACAGCTTTGAGTTTTGAGGCGTGATGAAGCGCGCTCATAACAAAAATGACGTCTATGCTTTTATCTTTGAAAGGCAATTTATCCATAGACGAAACGACTTTATTGATGTTGATTGGGCCGCGCTCTGTCTCTTCGATATTCGGGAAGTAAATATCCGAAGCGATAATCTGCGAATCAGGAAATGCAGCAGCAATCTTATGAGCCACATAGCAATGTCCGGAACCTAATTCTAAAATTACTTTATATTTTTTTGGCCCGATGTATTTTTGAATATCTTTTGCTATTAAATTGTATTCAAATAGTTGTTTTTCGGTGAAGGGGCGCCCTAAAAACATTTGCCGATTAATTTCGGCATCCCTTTTCGCCGCGCTCAATTCTGTCGTTATTTCTTTTGCCGGGTTAACTAAAAAATCGGCTGCATCTTCAACAAGGGAGAACTTATGATTGTTGGCGCAAGCCATATCGCCGCTAACAGCCGAACCGCAAATAGGATATCGCAGAACGGATATTATATCAGAAAACATGCTTGTATGTTAACATTTCTATTGTAAAATTAGAAGATTATGAAACTTTCCATAATAATTCCCTGCTACAACGAAGAAAAAACGATTGCCGAGGTTGTCGGCAAAGTTAAAGCCGCTCCTCTGCCGGCTGGATGGGATAAAGAAATTATTGTTGTTGACGACGGCTCGACAGATAAAAGCAAAGAGGTTCTTAAAAAAATCGCCGCCTCGGAAAATCCGGCAAGTTTTAAGGTTTTTCTTAAAGAAAAAAACCGCGGCAAGGGAGCGGCCTTAAAAGAAGGGTTCAAGAAGGCCGCGGGCGATTTTATTATCATTCAGGATGCCGACGCGGAATACGACCCGAATGATTATTCGAAGCTGCTTGAGCCGATAACCGCCAAGAAAGCCCAGATAGTTTTCGGTTCACGGACCAAAAGCGGCGCCAGATTCAAAGATAATCCCCTCTTTTTCGGCAGCCTGGCTTTGACCAGAATTTTTAATTTTTTGTTCGGTTCCCGCGTAAGCGATATTTCAACCTGCTACAAAGTTTTCCCAAAGAAACTTATTCCGGCGCTTTTGGCTTATCCAGCCGACGACTTTACTTACGACGCCGTCGAGCTGACTTACGGTTTGATTAAATCCGGCCTTCCGTTTTCGGAAGTTTATATAAATTACGCGCCGCGGAAAAAAGAAAGTGGGAAAAAATTGAAATTCAAAGACGGGTTTAAAGTTTTGGGAAAAATGATTTGGCTGAGGTTCTTTAGCGCCGAGAGAAGAGCCGCCACCTTGTCGTTTTTCGGATTGATCGCGATTTTGGGCATTTATATTTATCTTTCTTTAAGGAACATTAATTCTCCCTTTATTCACGTCAGCGAAGACAACGACGGCATTTACGGCCTTTCGGCGCTGAACTGGGTTAAATTCAATCCTTTCGCGATGAAGTTTGGGATGTATGTTGACTGGCTCGGCAATCTAAAAAATGCTTTCGGTCATTTTTACACCGACCATCCATCGCTTTTCCTGCTTCCCACTTATTTTATTTATTTAATTTTCGGCGCCAGCGACATAACGACTAAAATCGGCCCTATGTTGGTAACCGTCATAGGCCTGATATTTTTCTTTTTCGCCGTGCGGAAAATTTCCAAAAGCGCTCTTTTGCCGGTTTTGACCGGATTGGTTTTCGTTATTTTGCCGGGCGTGGTTTATTACGGAAAAGTTCTGGAGCTGACCGTTTTCGTCGCTCCTCTTTCGCTGATAACCTTCTCTCTTTTTATTTTCTATTATTTCGAAAAAAATCCTCGTCGGCAGAAAATTTATTTTTGGCTTTTCTGGCTTTCCGTCGTCTACGGCTGCCTTTCGGTCTGGTTTTATTATTTTATGCCGGCGGCGCTTTGGCTTTTCATCCTGCTTACAAAAGAAGGCAAGGCAACGCCAAAAAGAAATTCCTTTTTGATTTTTCTGCCCATTCTGGTTTTGGCGATGTTTTTTTCCGTTCTCGGCCAGCTTTATCTTTTAAACGGCGTGAGCGCGCTGGCGGGGCTGAAAAGCCAGTTTTTCAACCGTTCCAGCGGTATTATTCCCTTAGGGCAATGGCTTAGCCGGATTTCCTGGATTAGCGTTTTGAATTTCAATGTTTTGTTCTTGGTCGGCGCTTTTGGCGGTCTGGCGCTTTCGCTTTTTAAAATCAGGAAAAATAACAATATTTTTTATTTGCCGGTGATTATCGCCCCATTATTCGTGCTTTTGGTTTTTCGCGAGTGGAGCACGCATCCTTTCGGAACGATTGATTTTTTGCCGGCCGTCGCCTTGCTTAACGGCCTGCTTCTGTTTGCCGTTATAAAAGATTTCAACCTTAAGTTGTTCGGTTATTTCGCGGCCTTTGTTTTTTTGGCGGTCGGGTTTTATTTCTCCCGCCAGGAGCTAAACTTTTTCTATAACCAGTTCTTAATTTTGGGGCCGGAAGATATTCCATTAATTGAGCAGCTCAAGCCTCAAATCGGCAACGACGAACTTTGCCTGGGCCAAAGCGAAAGCGGAATCGCCTTAAATGCTAATATTGAATGGTATCTTCACGAGCACGTTCTACTCTCGCCTTCTTGTTTCCCGCAAAATCCCAAATTCGGAATTATTTTCCGCCCGACTTCCCAATCCGATGATTTTGCGATGAAGGAAATACAGCTTTTCCAGAATGACGGATTCAATAAGCTGATCGGCTGCGGCGATTTTTGGTGCGCTATAACCAAATAGATGTTTTACGAAAGCGAAGACAGCTTTAGAGAATCGGCGGGACACGAAATCGACGGAATCTGGTATCCTCGGGTGACCAAGATTATGGAAATCAAGGCCAAGCCGGCGCTTTACCGTTTTTACGGCGAAGTCGCCAATTACAATGCCGGTCAGGCAATTGCCCAGAAATCAGCCGAAGAAGGGACTAAAATCCACGAAACTGTCGAGTCGCTGCTTCTGGACGAGAATCCGGTGATTTCCCCCGACATCAAACCTGCCATCGACGCTTTTTTGAAATTTTTAGAAACAAGCAATATCCGTACGCGCCCGGATTACATCGAGCGGCGGATAGTCAATTATGACCACCGCTATTCCGGCACTCTCGACGCCCTTGCTTCGATTGACGGAAAATTCGGCGTTTTAGACATTAAGACATCTCAAGCTATTTATCGCGATTATAATCTGCAGACTTCCGCTTACGTGGCCGCTCTCCAGGATGAATTCCAAAATCTGGAGGCGCGGTGGATTTTAAGGATAGACCAGATCAAAACATGCGTTAAGTGCGGCGCCACTTTGCGGGAGAAAGGAGGCCGCAAAAAAATCAAATCACCTTCGGCGCGCGGATTAACGCGGAATAATACGCGGATTAACGCGGAAAATTATAAAAACTGCGGGCACGAATGGTCCCAGCTGGAAGGAGATATCGAGCTAAAAGAACTTACTTTCTGGGAAAAAGACTTCGAGGCTTTTCTGGCGGCTAAAAAACTTTGGGAATGGGAAAACGAGTATCTGCTCAAAAAAATCGGCTATTTAAATTAGTATTGGCGGGAAATTAAACCAAGCCGGTACTGCCGAAGCCGTTACTCCCTCTTTCGCTATCGCTTAAACGTTCCGTCTCTATCAGTTCAGCCGCTTCCACTTTCTGAATAATGATTTGGGCGATTTTCGAGCCGTGCTTAACTTCAAAATTTTCTTTTCCGAGATTAATCAGTCCCACTTTAATTTCGCCGCGGTACCCGGAATCAACTACGCCGGCGATAACTTTCAGGCCGTTATTGACGGCCAAGCCGCTTTTATCCCAAACCAAACCGGCATATCCGCCGGGAATTTCCATTTTAATTCCCGTAGCGATAATCCGTCTTTCTCCCGGCCGTAAAATTAACTCTTCGCAGGCGTATAAATCCATTCCGGCATCGCCATTTTTGGCGTAAGCAGGAGTCTTGGCCTCAGGAGCGGTTTTGGAAATTTTTATCTTCATTAATATTTATTTTAGATTATTTTTTAAATTAAAAAAACTCCGCACAAACGCGGGTTTTTAAAGGTTTTTAAAGCGCCGGTAATATCAAGTTATTTTTTCGATAAAGCCGTAACTAAAATTATAATTTCCTGGACCAATCCAATTACCAACTTAATCAGCCAAACCAAAAAATTTACGACG
The DNA here is from genome assembly GCA_036171515.1 of Minisyncoccota bacterium. Lineage (GTDB taxonomy): Bacteria > Patescibacteriota > Minisyncoccia > UBA6257 > 2-01-FULL-56-20 > JAMDBA01. Next base: position 5,665 of record JAVHRF010000150.1, read on the forward strand.
GTTGCCCAGAGATAGCTGAAGCTTATTCCTGTTAAGTCTTTGAATTGTTTGTCCAGCCAATTAAGGGCGCTTGTTATTTCGGTTAATATGCCTTGGCTGCTAAGATTAACGTTCTGGGCGGATGGCGTTTGGCTGCCGCCAACTGTTTGTTTTACGGTATTAACAAAATTGCCTACCGACGCCGGCAATGATTTTATCACCTGGTCATAGTTTGGAAGATTTTGCGCTTTAGCGGCAGAAACGATAAATGAAATACCGGCAATGATTGTTATTGCCCCGATTAAAATTAAATTTTGATTTTTTAATTTGTTATTAGCCATTTTTTAGTGGCTGCTCGGCAGATAGCTCAACGGATTCAAATCGCCTCCGTAAGGCTCCGCCGGACCGCAACTTTTACTGGGACCGATATAAAATGTTGGGCCGGCAAAAACGCCGAAGTGCAGATGAGGCCCCGTGGCATAACCGGTTTTCCCGGAATATCCGATAAGTTGTCTCTCTTTAACTGTATCGCCTTTTTGAGCAATTCGCAACGATAGGTGGCCGTAAACGGTACTAAGATTATCAGTTCCATTAATAGCGATAAATTGGCCATAGGCGCCATGATAGCAATACAAGTCCTGATTGGCGCTGGCAACTACAGTGCCGTCTTGGGCGGCAAATATAGGCGTTCCTATTGACACGCCTATATCGATCCCGTTATGCCAATGACTGTTATAGCCTGTTTCGGCAAATGAGGTGCTGCCATAGCCTTGGGTCATCGGCACACCGCTAATTGTCGGCCAAGCTAAAACTCCGGGGACTGGCGCCGGCAACAAGCTTGGGTCAATTTTTGTCCTTAAAACCGAGTCGATGGCTTCAATTTCGTCAGCTATCGCCTGC
>JAVHRF010000151.1:0-1470 GCA_036171515.1 Minisyncoccota bacterium
ATTTTCCATATTTTTTGTTAAAGAAGAAAAGCAGAAAGTTAGCTCGGGGAATTTCAAATTAGTTATCGGCTCGATGATGTCTGTTCTGAAGTCTGATTTAAAAGAGCGGAGATTTCGGAAAATCGCGAGTTATTTGTTTTTCTGGAATTTCATTTCTTCAAAATCCGCCTTAAAAGATAAAAATCTCTGGATAGTCGCCGGTTTTCTGTTTTTTTGGAATTTCAGTCCTTCGTTTGGAACGCCGCTGTTTTTTTATCAGACCGACGTCCTGAAATTTTCCAAGATATTTATAGGTTTTCTCGGTTCCGTTTCAAGCGCCGGAAGCATCATTGGGGCGATTTTATTTTGGAAGTATTGCAAAAAAATTCCTTTAAAATTGCTGATTCATTTATCCATAGGCGCGGGAGTTATCGGCACGCTGGCTTATTTCGGCTTGGTTGACCCTAAGAGCGCCGTCGCTTTAAATTTGATTTTTGGCGCCTTGGGCACGATTGCGCTTCTGGCCGTTCTTGACCTGGCGGCAAAATCTTCTCCGCGGAAAATAGCGGCGACCGTTTTTGCTTGCCTGACGTCTTCCTTGAATATCGGCGGTATGCTGTCCCAAATTTTAGGAGGGAAAATATATGACGTCGTCGGTTTAAAATGGCTGATAGTTATCAGCGCCGCTTTTACCGCTTTATGCTGGCTGATAGTTCCTTACCTTAAATTTGATTTTAATTCCGAAAGTCCGGAAAAATAATAATTGATTTGTCCCGTTAGGGAAAGGTCGTCTCGAGGCGACTGAAGCCGTGCCTTTAGCGAGGCGCTCTCTAACGGAGTTTGCCCTCGCTTAGCGGGGGCTTTTTTTATAAAATAATCGCTAGGTTGACAAATAAGCTAAAAATTGCTAACCTATAATTAGATAAATTTAAAAACCAAAAATAAGGAGGAAAGGTATGAAAGCCGATAAAAATGACAAGGGGAACAAGATTCTGGCGATAATAGGTTTGTTGGTGCTTGCCTTCGTGGTAGCGATGGTTGTATCGGGTTGTGGCGGTTCGATTGAATCTACAACAACGACAAGCGTGACGATTATTCCCGAGCCTGTTTGCGCGGTGGCGAACAATCAGATTTGCGCCGGCGACAGCGCGGTGTTCTACGACAACAATTTGAATGCCGACATAAATTACTACGGTGACGGAATAGAATATTTTTACGTCATCGACGACACGGCTTACGCGGCGAACGGTTCAATCGATACTTTCGAGACGGCGCCTCTTTTGTCGGGCACCTATTACGCGACTCTGGAAATAGTCCAGTTCGACCAATATGGAAACGCCGTAATCGACGCCACGGTAAATTGCCCGCCGGTCGCGGTTTACAATTGCGATTAGCGCCATCCCTCTCTGCTTTGCGGAGGGGGATTTTTTTCACTCAAATTTTTCAATAATATGACTATTGCACCCGGGATGGTTTTCCGTAAGATACGCG
>JAVHRF010000152.1:0-1466 GCA_036171515.1 Minisyncoccota bacterium
GAGCCCTGTAATCGGCGAGCTGTGCCGAAGGGTCGAGGCCCTTTTGGTTCGGGATTAAATTTTATATAATAAATCAAAGGTCGTTTAATTATAAATTATCAAAATTGGCAGCGAAGAGATAATATAAATTAAGAATTTATATTATCGACGAGCGAACCAATTTCATGAGCGAAGCGATTAAAATGAAAAATTATTCCGAAGTTAAACCTTTAAAATATAAAGAACTGAAAAAAATTTCCGCCAGGACTCTGGAAATCCACCACGGCAAGCTTTACGCGGGTTATGTCGCCAAATGGAAAGAGGTTCAGGAAAAACTGGCGGCCACCGATAAAGACAAGGCCAACGCCACCTACTCCGAATACCGCGCCTTGAAAGCCGAAGAAAGCTACGCCGCCGACGGCGTTATTCTCCACGAAGCCTATTTCGATATCTTGGGCGGCGACGGAAAAGCGGAAGGCGAGGTCATTGAAAGGATAGAAAAAGATTTCGGTTCCTATGAAAAATGGGAAACGGATTTCAAAGCCTGCGGACTTTCGGCGCGCGGCTGGGCGATTTTGGCTTACGACTTCAACGACGGCAAACTCCATAATTACACCGGCGATCTGCACAACCAGGGAGGAATCTGGGGCGCCTCCCCCGTTATCGCTTTGGATGTCTACGAGCACGCTTATTTCATCGATTTCGGCTCGGACCGGAAATCTTACATCGAGGCGTTTTTCGAAAACCTCGACTGGAAAGAAATAAACAGAAAATACGGGAAATTCAAATAATATCCGAAAAACAGCTTTAAAAATCCCGCCCAAATATACCGGGCGGGATTTTTGATTGCCGCCGCAGCTATCTGGCGCCAAATCATCTGTAATCTCAGAGCATAAATTTTCCTTACTTCTGCCATTTATTCGGAGTTATATTTATTTCGCCCGTTAATTTTAGATTGTATTTAGCGCCAATAAGCCTGCCGACCTCTATTGTCTTTTTCGCCTTTAATTTCCAATCGGTAGCCATATTGATTTCCTTAACGAGTTTATATAGCCTGGGGGCGCGCTTCTTGAGCTCGACCAGCCTGTCTTTTGGCCGTGGAAACCATATATTTCCTAGTCGGAAATAATAATAGATAAATTCGTTAAGAGCTCCACTAAAAATAAGATAGGCGGGATTGTCGGAGTAAATACAGTCTTCAATATCCTGAATGTCGTCGCCTATATAATAATCAGCCCATTCTTTTTCGATTTTATCTATTCTCGGCCCTTTCTTCCAATTTATTTTGGCCTTGCGGATTAAATCGCGCAAAACATCGTTGCTATCCGAAACTATTAACCCGCTGGCAAAAGAATAAGTGGCAAAACCCCGGCCTTCTTTTATTTCTTCGCTAAAATATTTCTTTATCTGAGCGCTGTCGTAGGCAAAAATTTCTATAAGATTACCCTTCGGAGTTTTTTTGAATTTTACCAGTAGTGTGCGAACCT